>NZ_JAAKNE010000025.1:0-44282 GCF_049170755.1 Aeromonas sp. 604176 | reverse complement strand
GTCGCCCAGTGGTCGATCCTCTCCAACATCACCGCCAGCATCACCATCTTCTTCGCCTTCCCCTACAAGATTGGCGACCGGATCCGTATCCTCGACAAGGATGATTCGGTCACCGGCGTCATCACCGAGATTGGCTTGTTCTACGTGCGGGTGCGTGATGACAACGGCGATCTGGTCACCTATCCGGCCAACCTGATCCTGCAAAAGCCGGTCAGAAAGCTGGAGGGCAAGGTGGCGGAACCGCTGCAACCGGAGTAGCAGGACATTTGCTGCCGGGGGGCTGGGCGTAGCGAGGAGTGATGCTCTGGTGTAAATCCACCACGCCTTCATTCGACACAGGCTATTGTGGATGCGTGCTGCGGCCACAATAGCCAGAACGACTCAACAGTTGGCTCCGCAGCTAGATCTCCTGTTGTGAGAGATCGGCCTGCGGCTTGTGTTGCCAGACTGCGCCGAGCAGCAACTTGAGCAGCAGTCCGGGCGGGTTGTCCAGCAGTTTGCCGGACTCCAGCAGCAACTGGCCATCGGCGCGAAATCCGAGGCTGGCATCTATGGTGCCATCCTCCGAGACCACCTGGATCAGGCCATTGAGGGCGGAGCGTTCACCGGGCTGACAGCGCAGCCGCAGTTCGCGGGGTTCCCCCAGCAGAGTGAAGGCGCGGCTCAGCGGGGGTGAGTCTTCATAATCGGGCCAGTTGAAGAAGTGATAATGTTCGGCCAGGGCGCCAGCCTGCTGGCAGAACTGGTCGAACAGCTGCCCGATCGCCTGATACTCCTGATCGAGTCGTCTTGCCTGCTCTTCAATCCGTTTCATTGCTTACTCCTTGTCTATCCACTTGATCAGACATTGCTTTTCTGACCCCGTGACTGCCGTTTTCCAGATATGAGGCCAAATGGCCGCGAGGTCTGTGAGCCGGATCGAAGTTTCAGTCTGAAAACGTTATCTTGTTGAAACTGGATGGTTTTTTTGCCCTCTCGCTCACATTTGAATCGATTGCCGCTGATTAATATGGCACCGCCTGGCAATGACCGGGTGCTCGACTATCGAGACTAACTACAGCGGGAATTATAAAAATATGGATATGAAAAAGACCAAAGTGGCGCTGGTAACAGCCTCACTGCTCGCGCTTTTGTCTGGCTGTAATGACAACAGCTCTGATGCCTCCGGTGTGAACCCCGTCCCCCCTACACCGCCTACACCTGAAGTCACCGATGGGCCTGTCGCTCGTCTGCCCAAGATGGATCCCCCGAAAGAGTTGCTGGTCGCCGGCGATAATCAGGTGGTCATTGCACTGGTGGATACCCAGTCGGCAGCCAAAGGGGCCAAGGCACCGTTTGACAGCTACAGCCTGCACCTTTGGAACAACGACGCCTGCAAGGCAACGGCAGATAGCGGTCTGAATACCGGGTGGGATGACAAGAGCAAGACACCGGCCACCGCCGACAGCTTTGGTCCGGCCTGGGTCGTACCGCTCAATAAGGTGGAAGGGTGCATCAACTTTATCGCCCGCAACGGCGATCTGGCCAACCTGACCGGCAGCGATATGAAGGTGATCTTCAGTGAGCACCCGGATCGCACCGTGGCCATCGTTGCAGGCAAGAAAGATCTGTTTGGCAGCCGTGCCGAAGCCTTTACCGCCGCCTTTGGCGTGGCGGGGGCCAGCGCTCATCTGATCGATGGCAATACCCTGATTTGGCAAGGGGGCAAAGACAAGCCCCACGTTCGCCTCTATTACACCGACTCGGGCACCATCAAGGCCAATGCCGATGGGGTGTTCGATTTCCCCTATATCAGCCTGACCGCGACCAGCCTGACTGCCGAGCAGCAGGCCAAATATCCGCACCTCAAGGATGCGGCCGCCTTCGCCCTGCCTGCCGGTAAAGATCTCAAGCCCCTGCTCAAGGGGGAACTGGTGGCTATCGGCACTGATGCCGACGGTATCCTGCAGGGGGCGACCCTGGTGCAGAGCGCCGGCGCTCTCGATGCGCTCTATGCCCCAGAGGCGACCAAGCTGAGCTATGGCGCAGTGGTAGAGGGTAACCGGGTGACCTTCCGCCTCTGGGCGCCGACCGCCAAGTCGGTCAAGTTGGCCCTCTACAACGCCAGCCACCAGAAGAGTGGTGAGGTGGCCATGACTTTCGACAGCGCCAGCGGCAGCTGGAGTTACGAAGGGGGCAGTGAGCTGATCGGCCAGTTCTATCGCTACGATATGGAGGTCTACCATCCGCTGAGCCGCAAGGTTGAGCACTACGAGGTGACCGATCCCTACTCCCTGAGTCTGGCGATGAACTCCGAGTTCAGTCAGGTAGTGGATCTCGACGATCCGGCCCTGAAACCGGAAGGGTGGGACAGCCTCAAGGCGCCCCACAGCCAGCAGAACCCCGCCGATATCACCATCTATGAGGCCCATGTTCGTGACCTGACCGGTAACGATGCCTCCACCGATGAAGAGAAGCGCGGCAAGTTTGTCGGCCTGACCCAGCCCGACTCTGTACCGGTCAACCATCTGAAAGCGCTGGCAAAGAGCGGCGTCAGCCACTTGCACCTGCTGCCGGTGTTCGATATCGCCACCGTCAACGAGGATCCGGCCAAGGTGGCCAATCTCGGCGATGACTTCAGCAAGCTCTGTCAGGTCAATCCGGATGTGAAAACATCCAAATTTGGTGGCTATTGCGGTGGCGGCCAGACCGTGGGAGATGTGCTGGCCGACCTGCAAGGGGGCGACAGCAAGGATAATCCGCAGGTGCAGGAGCTATCCGGTTACCTGCGCGGCGTCGACTCCTTCAACTGGGGTTATGATCCCTACCATTACACCACGCCGGAAGGCTCCTACGCCACCAACGCCGAGGGCACCAAACGTATTCTGGAGTTCCGCGAGATGGTCAAGGCCATCAAGCAGAACATCGGCATGAACGTGGTGATGGATGTGGTCTACAACCATACCAACGAATCCGGGCTCGGCCCCAAGTCGGTGCTCGACAAGATAGTGCCTTGGTACTATCAGCGCCTCAATCCGGAGACCGGCTCGGTGGAGAACTCCACTTGCTGCTCCAACACGGCGCCGGAACACGCCATGTTTGCCAAGCTGATGGATGACTCCCTGGTCACCTGGGCGCGCGACTACAAGATCGACGCCTTCCGCTTCGACCTGATGGGCCACCATCCGAAAGATCAGATGGTGCAGGCGCTGGCCGCGGTGAAGAAGGTCAATCCCGAGATGTACTTCTACGGCGAGGGGTGGAACTTCGGCGAAGTGCAGGATGACAAGCGCTTCGTGCAGGCTACCCAGAAGCATCTGGGCGGTACCGGTATCGGCTCCTTCTCCGATCGCTTGCGCGATGCGGTGCGCGGCGGCAGTCCGTTCGACGGTGGCGATACCATTCGCAAGACCCAGGGCTTTGGCAACGGTGCCTTCGTCGATCCTAACGAAATGAGCAAGGTGGATCTGGCGACGGCCTTGCACCAGTCCGATCTGGTGCGGCTCGGCATGGCGGGCAACCTCAAGGAGTTCGTGCTGACCGACAAGGATGGCATGCCGAAGAAAGGCGCCGAGATCGACTACAACGGTCAGCCTGCCGGTTATGCCCAGGATCCGGTGGAAGTGCAGAACTATGTCGACAAGCACGACAACCAGACCCTGTTCGACAACCTGATCTACAAGGCGCCTGCCGGAGCCGATCTGGTGCGGATGCAGGGGGTCTCGCTGGCGACTGCCATGCTGGGTCAGGGCATTCCCTTCACCCACGCCGGTGTCGAGCTGCTGCGTTCCAAATCCATGGAGCGGGACAGCTATGACTCGGGCGACTGGTACAACAAGGTCGACTACACCCTGGGCGACAACAACTTCGACAAGGGATTGCCGCGCAAGGACAAGGATGGCGACAACTATCCACTGATCGAGCAGGTGCTCGGCAAGCATGCCAAGCCGGGCTCGGCCGAGATGGCGCAGATGGTGAGCTTCTATCAGGAGCTGGCGGAGCTGCGTAACTCATCCCGCCTGCTGCGTCTGGGCAGTGGCGCCGAGGTGATCAAGCGGGTCGACTTCCGCAATACCGGCCCGGATCAGGTGCCGGGCCTTATCGTCATGACTGTGGATGATGGCGTCAGTGCCGGAGCGGATCTGGATCCGGCCATCGACGGTCTGGTGGTGATGATCAACGCCAGCAACCAGAGCCAGAGCATCGGCGACTTCCGTGACGGTAACGATCAGCCGATCGATCTGAGCGGTATGGTGCTAAGCAGCAAGCATCGCGCAGTCGACAGCATCGCCAGCGGCGCCGCCTATGATAACGGCCAGCTGACGCTGGGGGCCTGGTCTGCCGCTGTGTTCGTCAAGCCGCAGTCTGGTGCACAGGGTGCGGGCCTGCCGGTCAGCAAGAAGACCGACCTGAGCACCCTGCCACCGTTTGGCAACACCGATGTTTATCTGAAGGGGTTCCTCGATGAGTGGGGCAACACCAACCAGATGACCTTCAGCGGCAACTTTATGTACGAGTTCACTACCGAGGTGAGCACCGACAAGCTGGGTACCACCAACGTCAAGATCGCTGACGCCAGCTGGGGGCCGGTCAACTACGGCAGCTGCAACGCCGGTGACAAGCTGGTGGTTGGCACTCCTCTGACCCTTTGCAAGGGGGGAGAAACCGGCAATATCGGTGTCGATCTGGCCAAGGCAGGCAGCTACAAGTTTGTCTTTACCGCCATGAACAAGGACAAACCGACCCTGAGCGTCAGCTTCACCGAGCCGGTGCAAAGCTGCAAGGTGCTGGATACGGTGGCGGGCAATCCGCTCGGCTACAACCTGTTCGTCAAGGGTGAGCTCTCCGGCTGGGGAGCCCAACCTCAGTACCAGCTGAGCTACAAGGGGATGGACGGCGATCTCGCCATCTATCAGGCGGCGTTCAACTACGCCGGCAGCACCGAGTTCAAGGTGGCCAACGAGGACTGGAGCAAGGAGTACCTGCTCAACGGTGGCGGCGCGGTGAACGCTGAAACCGGCTATTCGTTCGCCTTCTCCAAGGGGGGCAGTGCCAATAACAGCATCACCTTGCCGCAGGGGCTGTGGAGTGTGCTGGTGAAGGTTGACCCGGCTGGCGTTAAGGCGGGCACAGCCGTCATTCAGGAGTGCAGCGTCAAGTAAGCAAGCCATTGAGTCCGGGGGATGGCTCGGCGCCCCCGGGTTGAATTCCACCTTGCCAAGGGTGGGATAACTCCGAGAGAGTAAGCAAAGCGCGACTGCCGACCGGCAGGCGCGCTTTTTCTTTTACGGGGTGCCGTGAGATAAATGAGAGGAAAAAGAAAAGCCGCCCCGGTTGGGGCGGCGGTTGTTATTTCACGGTTTCTGATTGTGCTGGATTAGCGCTTGCGCAGCAGGCGCAGGGCGTTGGCGGTCACCAGTGCGGTGGCGCCGGTATCGGCCAGCACCGCAATCCACAGGCCGGTGATGCCGAGCAGGCTGGTGACCAGGAAGATGGCCTTCAGCCCCAGTGCCAGCGCGATATTCTGGTGAATATTGGCCAGTGCCGCCCGCGACAGCCGGATCATCGCGGCAATACCGCCGAGCTGGTTGTGGGTCAGCGCTGCATCGGCGGTCTCCAGCGCCACATCGGTGCCGCCCCCCATGGCGATGCCGATACTGGCCCGCTTCATGGCGGGGGCATCGTTGATGCCATCGCCGATCATCGCGACTTTCTGCGAGCTGGCCAGCTTGGCGATCTCTTCTACCTTGTTCTCCGGCAGCAGACCGGCACGCCAGCCCATCCCAAGTTCACCGGCGATGGCCTCGGCGGCGCGGGGGTTATCCCCGGTTAACATGATGCTGTTGAGCCCGAGCCGGTTGAGCTCTTGCAGCGCAGCCGCCGCCTCCGGCCGGATCTGATCCCGCAGCGCCAGCAAGGCGACTGGCAGCGCTTGGTCGCCGCTGCTTTGGCAGAGCACCACGACAGTCTTGCCCTGCCGCTCCAGCGAAGCAATCCGGGTCTGCTGTTCCACATTCAGGGTCGCCACCCGGCTCGGTGCCAGCAGTTGCCACAGTTCGCCGTTGATGCGTCCCTCAACTCCCATGCCCGGCAGGGCTCGCAGGTCGCGGGCCTCAGCCAGCGTCAGCCCCTGTTCGGTCGCGTTGGAGACCACGGCGCGGGCCAGCGGGTGGTGAGAGCCCTGCTCGATGGCAGCCGCCAGTGCCAGCAGTTCGGTTTCCGGCTGGCCATTGAGGCTCACCAGTTCGGTCAGTTGCGGCTTGCCCAGCGTCAGGGTGCCAGTCTTGTCAAAGGCGACAGTGTCGATATGGGCCAGTCGCTCCAGTGCGGCACCACCCTTTATCAGGGCCCCCTGACGGGTTGCCGCGGCCAGCGCCGAAGTAACCGCTGCCGGGGTGGAGATGACCAGCGCACAGGGGCAACCAATGAGCAGCAGCGCCAGTCCGCGATAGATCCACTCGTCCCAGCTCTGGCCGAAGGCAATGGGCGGCACCAGCACCACCAGCAGGGCGACCAGCATCATGGCCGGGGTATACCAGCGGCTGAAGCGGTCGATAAAGCGCTCGATGGGGGCGCGCTGGCTTTCGGCCTCCTCGATGAGGTGCAGAATACGGTCGATGGCGTTGTTGCCGGGCTCGGAGACGACTTCAAGACGCAGCACCCGATCCGCCGCCAGACTGCCGGCTGGCACCTTGTCACCCTGACGGCGTTCCACCGGAATAGACTCACCGGTCAGGGCGCTCTCGTCAAACGCGCCGAGGGCGTCGAGCAGACGAGCATCGGCAGGCAAGCGGGCACCCGGGGCGATTTCGATAATATCGCCGGGACGCAGCTCATCGGCAGCGATCTCTTCCCGCACCTCGCCTTCAGCAGTGGTACGGATGCGCAGCGCCTTGTCAGGCACCAGCGCCATCAGCGCGGTCACTCCGGCCCGGGCGCGTCCGGCGGCGTAGGCCTCCAGATGTTCACCCAGCATAAAGAGCAGCAGCACCATGGCCGCTTCCGCGGTTTCGCCGAGGAACAGGGCCCCCACGGCGGCGACCGTCATCAGGGTCTCGATGGCGAAGGGAGAGCCGCTTTTGGTCAGCGCCCACGCCTTGCGAGAGATAGGCCACAGCCCCCAGAGGGTCGCCAGGGTAAAGAGTGGCTGACCGAGCTCTTTCGGCAGCAGGGCGGCGACCAGCATCAGACCCGCCAGTGATAAGGGTTGCCAATATTTGCCCAAAAAGTTACCGAATAGATTGCCCTGCAGGGACTGTTGTGAAGCTTGCTTGCGGCCAGCTGCCTGCTTGTCAGCACTTTCCCCCTTGAGCTGGAAACCGGCGGCCAGCACGGCGGCGGTGACGGGATCGGGAGAGAGGCCGGGGGCCAGATCCACTACCAGCTTCTCGGTGGCAAACAGCACGCGTGCCTGCTGCACGCCGCTCACCCGGCAGACGGCGGTCTCGATCTTGCGGGCGCAGCTGGGGCAATCCATCCCCAATACCTGCCAGCTGTGGCGGCTGTTGCCTTGCACCGGCGCAACCAGCGGGTCGGCAGGGGGCATATCATGCTCATGCTCGTGAGCTGGTGATAAGGAGGCGCTGCAGCACGCTTGATCGTGACAGCCTCCTCGGGGAGGCTCTTCATCCCCGGGGGATTCATTGCCGTCACGGGATGCGTGCTCATGAGGCGTCTGGGTTGAACAGCAACTGACGGGTGTGGTGTTGTCGCAGCAGTGGCTATCGTGGTGATGTTCACTCTGGCCGGAGGCCGCCTTGCTGACGGCCTTGATGGGGGCGGCGTGCTGATGATTGCAGCAGGATTTGCTCATGATGAGTCCCTCTTGATGGATCCCGCCCCTGCGAGATCCCTGATTACCGAGAAGGAGTCTAAACCTTGGTGTTAAGTCCAAGGTCAACCCCTTTATATCCCTTGTCTTCGCGGGTGTTTGTCTGGTCCCGCCGCCCCTATACTGATCACTCGGATTTTTACTACACCAATAAAGGACATAACACATGAGCAACTCAGTCACTCTGCAAGGCAACCCGGTTTCCGTCGCTGGTCACTTCCCGGTCGCCGGTGAGCAAGCCAAGCCCTTCTCCCTGGTGGCCAAGGATCTTTCCGACGTGACCCTGGCAAGCTTTGCCGGTCAGCGCAAAATCCTGAATATTTTCCCGAGCGTCGATACTCCCACCTGCGCGACCTCTGTGCGCAAGTTCAACGAGCAGGCCAGCGCGCTGGATAACACTGTCGTGCTGTGCATCTCCGCCGATCTGCCGTTCGCCCAGTCCCGCTTCTGCGGCGCCGAAGGTCTGGACAAGGTAGTGACCCTCTCCACCCTGCGCGGTGCGGCCTTTATGGAAGATTACGGCGTTGCCTTCTCTTCCGGCCCGCTGGTAGGTCTGACCGCTCGCGCCATCGTGGTACTGGATGGTGACAACAAGGTGCTGCACAGTGAGCTGGTCGCAGAAGTGGCCGACGAGCCGAACTACGCCGCTGCGCTGGCCGTGCTGTAAGGCTGCAAGCCATAAAAAATCCCGCTTCGGCGGGATTTTTTATGCGGGAATTGTCTGTTCAGGGTGTTGCGGGCGGGGTGGTCGCCGGTTCAGCCTTGGCGGGTGGGGAGGGTTGCCACTCCACATAGGGGCGGTGGATCTTCTCGTAGATCTCGGCCAGTTTGCCGGTGGCGGCGAGTTGCTCAATGGAACGACTTAAAAATTCGTCTATTTCATCCCCGCCCCCCCCTTTCTGGATGATGAAGACATCCTCGAAATCACCAAAGAATTCACGGCGAATATTGGTCAGCTTCAGATTTTTCAGCATCAGGTCCGCCTCTTCTTGTGCCCAGACAAAGGCGTCTATGCGACCCCGAGACAGTTTGCGCAGTGACTGCTCGATACTCATCGAGCGCTGTACCGAGAAGGGCATATAGTCGGGAACGGCTTCAATCAGCAGATCCCGTTTGGTGGGCACTATGCCATAGGCCATATCTGTGGTGACCGGATGGGCCGTATTGCTGTAAATCACATGGGCCACCTTGCCAAAGCTGCGGGTACTGAAACGGTAGGGGAGCATATCGACCTCCCTGAGATTGCGGATGGCGGGCAGACCGAGATCTGCCTTGCCAGCGATCACTCCGGCCATGGCCCGGGCGATGGGATAGATGGTGATCCTGATGGTCACATCGGGATGAAGATCGTCGATGGCGCGCACTAAATCAACGAAAGGTCCTGTCTTGTCGGCATTGATCAGTCCCGGCAGCTCACCGAGATGCGCGTTAAGAGTACGCACCGGTTTGGCCTGTTCGGCCGCACTGTCGCTCGCCGTGCTGCCGGACAGGCCGAGCGAGATGCTGCCAAGCAGCGCACTGGTCAGCAGCAGGATGGGGATGTGTCTGGTCATGACAGTTTTCTCTGTGATGGGTCAGCTCAAGTGTAGTCAGCCCGTTGCAATCCCCCCCTTGGCCTGGCCATCATTGATAGGGTTTTACTTCTCGGCCCCTGCTCACTAGACTTCGCCTCCCACTTCTCTTTGTTAACGTAGCGCCATGACCTTTCGCGAACTTGCCCTCCATCCCGCTCTGCTGGCCTCTTTGCCCGCCACCTTGCAGACGCCGACCCGCATCCAGCAGCTGGCGATTCCGGCGGCGTTGGCGGGGCAGGATCTGCTGGCACTGGCCCAGACCGGCAGCGGCAAGACGCTGGCGTTTGGTTTGCCGCTGCTGCAACGGCTGGATCCTGCCTCCAGCCAGGTGCAGGGTCTGGTGCTGGTGCCAACCCGCGAGCTGGCGATTCAGGTATCTGCCGCGCTTAAAGAGGGGGCCGAGGCGCTGGGATTGTGCATCGTGACGTTGTGTGGGGGCGTTGCGCAGGAGCGGCAACAGGCCGAACTGGCGCAGGGGCCACAGCTGCTGGTGGCTACACCCGGGCGGTTGCGGGATCTGCTGACCCAACAGTTGCTGGGGCTGGATGGTCTGCAGCTGCTGGTGCTGGATGAGGCGGATCGCCTGCTGGAGATGGGCTTTGCTCCCGACATCAAGGCGCTGCTCGGCTTTATTCCGGCGGATCGCCAGACCCTGTTCTTCTCCGCCACCTTGCCTGCCGAGCTGGAGGCGCTGGCCAACGGCCTGCTGCGTGAGCCAACCCGTATCGAGGCCACACCCCTCAACAGCGTGGTGAACGAGATCGAAGAGCGACTCTATCTGGTCAACAAGAGCAGCAAGGTGCCGGCGCTCATCAGCCTGCTCAAGGAGCAGGCGTGGCCGCAGGTGCTGGTCTTTATCAGTGCGCGGGATGATGCCGACGGGGTCGCCAGAAAGCTGGCCAAGGCGGGCATTGCGGTGGCAGCTCTCCATGGCGAGAAGGAGCAGGCGGTGCGCGAGCAGGCGCTCAATGATTTCAAGGAGGGTCGGGTGCGGGTGCTGGTGGCCACCGACCTGATGGCGCGCGGCATCCATGTGGAGGCGCTGCCGCTGGTGATCAATCTGGACTTGCCCGCCAGTGCCCCTGTCTACGTTCACCGCATCGGGCGTACCGCCAGGGCTGGCCGCGAGGGGTTGGCCATCTCGCTGGTTTGTCATGGCGAGAGTGACATGCTGCAAGCCATCCGCACCCTGACCGGCCGCGAGCTGCCGCTGGGAGATCTGGCGGGATTCCCGGTCACCGACCAGCCTGCCAGCGGGGAGGGCAAACGCCCCCCTCGTGACAAGCAGGCCAATCGCCGTACTCAGGCCAAACGCAGCGTCAAGCAGTTCAAGGGCAAGACGCCGCGCAGTTGACCGTCAGGCTCTGGCCAGCGGGTAGGTGAAGAGCACCAGATGGGCGAAGTTGAAGGCGAAGTGGATCAGGATGGCCACGGAGAGTCGCCCGCTGAGCTGGAATACCAAGCCGTAGCAGCAGCCTGCCAGGGTCGCAAACAGCGCCAGCAGTGGGCCACCGGGCAGGTGGATGGCTCCGAACAGTAGCGCGGCCACGATGATGCCAATCCAGGGGCGGTAACGCTCGGTCAGCCCCTGCTGAATAGCGCCTCGAAACAGCGCCTCTTCCGCCACGCAGGTGAACAGCAGGTTGTTGAGTGCAAACAGCCACCACCAGTGGGGCAGACCCACTTCCGGTTTCAGTGCCCCCAACTGCCAGGCGATGACCAGCAGGGCACCCAGCGGCAGCAGTAACAGAGCCAGCGGACGCCAGCGGATAGCGCCTCCCTTACCAAGCAGCGTCGGACAGGCCAGCAGCAGCCCAAAGAAGAGCAGTGGCTTGTCGAGGTTCAGATACATGTTGAATGGCACACTGGCGGGGCCTGCCAGTACCTGATCCAGCACCTTGAGATTGCTGAAACCGGGGATCAGGTGCAGGGTCAGTGCCACCGCCCATGCCAGCAGGGCTGACCATGCGAGGGGGCGGCTATGGCCGGAGAAGGTGGGCAGACGCCAGGCCAGCAGCAGGGCTGCCAGCGTCACCAGCAGTGCGGTCGTGGTGATGCGATCCAGCCAGAGCGCCAGCAGCAGAGCCACAGCAAGCAGCAGGAAACCTGGCAGGCGTTGGCGTGCCATACAGAGCAGGGTGGCCAGTGCCAGTGCTGCCCAGATCAGTATGTCAGGTAGGGGTAACATCGGAACTCCTCTGTAATAAAAGCGCTGCACCTTAGCAGGGGCGTTGGCGCAAAGGCAACCAGACCGGGTTATTTGGGTCAGCCTCCTATACTGAACTGGAGAGTAAAGAGAGGGATGGCGATGAAGCACTATGGCTGGTTGTTCTGTTGTTGGTGTGGATGGTTGTCATGCGCCCCCCTGTCGCTGGTAACCGGAGATTTTTCGCCCTATTCCGGGGCCGGGCTGCCTGATGGTGGGCAGAGCACCCGGCTGGTGACGACCCTGCTGCGCGAGGCTGGCTATGACGAGCTGAAGGTGGATTACCTGCCATGGAACCGGGGCTACGAGCTGGTTCGCAACGGCCTGGCATCCGCCACCTTCCCTTATGCCTGGACGCGTGAGCGAGCCAAGCTGTTCTATTACAGCGCCCCCATTCATATCGATCACCTCTCCTGGTTCACCTATCGTGGCAGTGATGCGGTACTCGATGGCAAGTGGCAGGGGTTGAGAGTCTGTATTCCTGCCAGCTGGAGCACCAGTCACGCAGATGAGGTGATTGCCCGTTTTTCATTGCGGCTCACTCGCCCCAAGAGTTTGGTGCAATGTCTGCAACTGCTTGAGCGGAAACGGGTTGATCTGATGCCGATGAATGATGCGGTGACGGCGGACGCCAGCATGCAGGTGTTCGGCGACCCGAACTATCTGCAACCGCTCCCCTATTTTCGCCAGCGGGATACCTTCTATTTGCTGGTGTCGCGCAAGATGCAAAATGGACGCGAACTGATAGAACGCTTCAACGAAGCCTTGGCTGCGGCACGTGCCAGTGGCCATTACGACCAACTGGTTCCCTGGGGACAGCCACGTCTGCTGCGCTGTGAGCAACCCTGAGTCAGAGCAGATTGGCACCAATTAAAAAGCCGGAGCAGTGGCTCCGGCTTTCTTTATGCCTTCTGGGGCGATTAGCGGCCTGATTCGGCGATCACGCGGGCGATGATATCGGCGCGCTTGCCGGCTTCCAGTTCGCCCAGGGCGATCAGGCCAGCCTTGAAGATGACGTTCTTCGGCAGGCTGACGTCGTCCAGCGTGGCGATCGCTTCAACGTGCATGCCGTTCAGACGGCTGGCATCGCGCGGGCTCAGGTTGACCTGAGTGTTCATCACCTGCTTGCCTTTCTTCTTGGCAGGTGCAGCCGCTTTCTTGGTGGATTCCTGTTCTTCGTCTTCCGGCAGTTCGTCATCAAAATCGTAAATAGACATAGTCAATCCTGTTGAGTTAGGCAAAAGGGCACGTTTGCCCGACATAGTAATCCGACATTGGGTCAATCAGCCCATATCCTCGTTACGGATAAAGGCGCGCCAGGAGCCGAGCACCTGGGCAAAATCTTCCAGCCCGCACATGGCCAGCTGTTCATCATCGTAGTAGGCGAGATCGTCAAGATCCTCACCCAGCTCGATATTGAGGGCGTTGGCTTTCACCTCCGCCTCTTCATGGGTCAGCAGCAGGGAGTAGTCACCGCCGTTGAGCCGGTATTCGACTCGGGTGCGGTTGGAGAGCTGATCAATGATGGAGAAGAGCTCGTCGAGCTTCTCCTCATCCTTGCCAACCTCGTCGATCAGCCACTGACCGATGGCTTCATGGCCCATGGAGAACCGGGCGCGATAGCCACCAAACGGGTCGCGGCGAAATTCATAATCCATAGCACAGTCCAGATCGGAGGGATGGGCCAGCACGGGCAGGCGGGTGCAAGCACGCAATTCCTGCTCCATGGCGGGGCACACATCGGGTAAAGTGGCCTATTCTAGCGATCCCCCTCTCGCTTGTCTTGATGATGTGGCATCTTTGCGCCCATGTGCCCTGAATCGCCTCGTGGTGACGTAGCCAGATCAGCCCCTTGTCCGGAGATGTTATGCAGCTAAACGATAACCTTGCCCGCCAGATCGTCGCGCGGGCGATGAAGATCCTCTCCTTTTCGGTCAACGTGATGGACGAACACGGCCTCATCATTGCGTCCGGCAATCCGGAGCGGATCCATCAGCGTCACGAAGGGGCCGTGCTGGCATTGACAGAAAACCGGGTGGTGGAGATCAGCGAAGCGACAGCCTTGCAGCTCAAAGGGGTGCGACCCGGCATCAATTTGCCCATCTCCTATCAGGGGGAGCTGATCGGGGTGATCGGCATCTCCGGCGATCCGGAGGAAGTGCGCGCTTACGCCGAACTGGTGCGGATGACCGCCGAGCTGATCCTGGAGCAGGCGGCGCTTACCGAGCAGTTGCAGTGGGACAAGCGCCACAAGGAGGAGTTGGTGTTGCAGCTCATTCGTGGTGAGGGGCGAGTCGATCAATTGCAGCAGGCGGCCCGTTTTCTCGGGCTGGAGTTGGCCCAGCCTCGGGTGGTGGCCGTGCTGGCGCTGGAGGAAGCGGATCCGGCGCGTCTGCGGGAGCTGGTTCATCAGCTGGAAAATCCGGAGCGGGACAATCTGGTCGCCATCAACGGGCTCGACGAGATAGTGGTGCTCAAACCGGCACAATTGAGTGATGGCGTCTGGCAATCGGCGCAGGAGCGCAGCCGGATCAAGCAGTTGCTGGCGCGTATTCCTCACTTCAAGGTGCATATCGCGGTGGGCGATTACTTCGCCGGGATCGACGGGCTGGCGCGCTCTTACCAGACGGCGCGAGATACCCTGCGCCGTGGCATGCGGCAGGCGCCGCGCAAACAGGTCTACTTCTTTGAGGACTACCGTTTGCCGGTGCTGCTTGGCAGTCTGGCGGACTCCTGGCAAGCGGATCAGCTGCGCACACCGCTGCAGAAACTGGCCCGGGAAGATGGTAAAGGGGCGCTGCAGAAGACCCTGCGCCACTATTTCTTGCAGGATTGTGATCTGCATCGCTGTGCCGAAGCCCTGTTCATTCACCCCAATACCCTGCGCTATCGGCTGGGGCGGATAGAGCAGATAACCGGGTTGAATTTCAACAAGTTAGACGACAAATTTTTGCTCTATCTCGGCCTTAATCTCGACTTGTGATTGTAAAATTAGACAAAAAACTACTTTTACATGACACGTTTTTTGGCTATTCAGCCAAAGCATTCTGATTGCAGATCTCCATAATGGCGGCCATTCACTCCCATTGAAGGTGTCCGTCATGATCCCGGTTACAGCCCTTGGCGCCATCGCGGCGCTCTCCATCGCCATCATCCTCATTTTGAAGAAGGTGCCGCCCGCTTACGGCATGATCGTGGGTGCCCTGGCCGGTGGCCTGATTGGCGGTGCCGATCTGACCCAGACCGTAGCCCTGATGATCGGCGGCGCCCAGGGGATCACCACAGCGGTGATGCGGATCCTGGCGGCCGGTGTACTGGCGGGCGTGCTGATCGAATCGGGTGCGGCCACCACTATCGCCGAGACCATCGTCAAGAAGCTGGGTGAAACCCGCGCCCTGCTGGCACTGGCGCTGGCGACTCTGATCCTGACTGCGGTCGGCGTATTCGTGGATGTGGCCGTTATCACGGTCGCCCCCATCGCGCTGGCCATTGCCCGCCGTGCCGGCCTCTCCAAGGCGGCCATCCTGCTGGCGATGATCGGCGGTGGCAAGGCGGGCAACGTCATGTCCCCCAACCCCAACGCCATTGCCGCGGCTGATGCCTTCCATCTGCCCCTCACCTCTGTGATGGCGGCGGGTATCATTCCGGGTCTGTTCGGTCTGGTGATGGCCTACTGGCTCGCCAAGCGGCTGAACAACAAGGGCAGCAAGGTTGCTGCTGATGAAGTGGTGAGCTTTGCCGGTGCCAAGTTGCCGGGCTTTGCCGCCGCCATCAGCGCGCCGCTGGTCGCCATCCTGCTGCTGGCCCTGCGGCCGGTCGCCGGTATCGTGGTGGATCCGCTGATTGCACTGCCCCTCGGTGGTCTGGTTGGTGCCCTGATGATGGGTAAATTCAGCAAGGTGAACCAGTTTGCGGTCTCCGGCCTCGCCCGTATGGCGCCGGTTGCCATCATGCTGCTGGGTACCGGTACCCTGGCAGGCATCATTGCCAACTCCGGCCTGAAAGATGTGCTGATCAGCGGCCTGACCGCCTCCGGTCTGCCTTCTTACCTGCTGGCGCCTATCTCCGGTGCCCTGATGTCGCTGGCAACCGCCTCGACTACCGCCGGTACCGTGGTGGCCTCCAACGTATTCAGCTCCACCCTGATTGAACTGGGGATCAGCAGTCTGGCCGGGGCGGCGATGATCCATGCCGGTGCCACCGTGTTTGACCACATGCCCCACGGCTCCTTCTTCCACGCCACCGGTGGCAGCGTCCACATGGGGGTGGGGGAGCGCCTGAAACTTATCCCTTACGAAACTGCAGTCGGTCTGACCATTGCCACTGTCTCCACCCTGATGTTTGGCGTGTTTGGCCTCGCCTAAGGAATTGATATGAAAATTGTTATTGCCTCCGATTCATTCAAGGAGAGTCTGAGCGCCATGGCGGTGGCTGATGCCATCGAGGCTGGTTTCAAACAGGTGTTGCCAAACGCCACCTACGTCAAATTGCCGATGGCCGATGGCGGTGAGGGCACGGTGCAATCGCTGGTCGATGCCACCGGTGGCCGCATCCTGCCGGTCGAAGTGACCGCCCCCCTTGGCAACAAGGTGCAGGGCTTCGTCGGCCTGCTGGGTGATGGCGAGCGCGCCGTCATCGAGATGGCCGCCGCCTCCGGCATCCATCTGGTGGCGCCCGAGCAGCGCAATCCGCTGCTCACCTCCAGCTTCGGCACCGGTGAGCTGATCCTGGCCGCGCTGGAGATGGGGGTGAAGCATCTGATCCTCGGTATCGGCGGCAGCGCCACCAATGACGGCGGAGCAGGTATGATCCAGGCGCTCGGCGGCAAGTTGCTCAAAGCGGATGGTGCGCCTATTGCTCTGGGCGGTGCCGGTCTTGCCGAGCTCGCGACCATCGATCTGAGTGGTCTGGATCCGCGCTTGAGCGATCTGGTTATCGAAGTTGCGTGCGACGTGAACAACCCGCTGTGCGGCCCGAAAGGCGCCTCTGCGGTGTTTGGCCCGCAGAAGGGGGCGACTCCCGAGATGGTGGCGCAGCTCGATGCCAACCTCGCCCGCTACGCCGACTGCATTGAGCAGGCCCTTGGCAAGCAGGTGAAGGATATTCCGGGGGCGGGGGCTGCCGGTGGCATGGGTGCCGCGCTGGTCGGCCTGCTTGGTGCCGAGCTCAAGCCCGGCATCCAGATCGTCATCGAAGCGCTGAAACTGGCCGAGGAAGTGGCCGATGCGGATCTGGTCATTACTGGTGAAGGTCGCATCGACAGCCAGACCATCCATGGCAAGACGCCAATCGGTGTCGCACGTTGCGCCAAGCAGTTCGGCAAGCCGGTGATCGGTATCTCCGGCTGTCTTACCGATGATTGCGGCGTGGTGCACGAGCACGGGCTGGATGCAGTTTTCGCCGTGGTCAACCGTGCCATGTCTCTGCCGGAGGCGCTGGAGAGCGCCAGCACCAACATTCAACTCACTGCGCGCAACGTAGCAGCGCTCTATCAGCTCAAGGGCTGATCCGGTTCGGCCGATGCGCCCCATCGGCCACTCAATATCCCCGTTTGGGGCATCTCCCATCCCGCGAGATATCTGACTGCCCTGGCACTTATTTGCCGATCCATCGTGATCGGCTCTTTTCTTTCTGCTCCTTTGTCTTGCCACACTTCTGACTCCATGGGTAAGCGCGGTTTTGATAGGCGCAAATCTCCCTTTACGGCATAGTGGTCGTACCAAGTACAAGGAGAGACTCATGTTCCTGCTGACCCTGGGGGTTGCGCTGTTTACCCTGATCCATCTCTACCCCTGTTTTGCGGTGGCCCATCGGGCGCGACTGAGAGAACGGCTGGGTGAGAATCGCTACAAGGGGCTCTTCTCCCTGCTGGTGTTTATCGCCATCGCCTGCATCATCGCCGGTTGGCGGTCGTCCAGCTCGCTGCCGCTCTATTTCCTGCCGGAGTGGGGGCCGATGACCATGACGGTGATGATGCCCTTTGCGCTGATCCTCTTCTTCTCCGGCCAGGGGCCCAACCATCTGCGCCGTTGGCTGGTGCATCCCCAACTGCTCGGTACCCTGCTCTGGGCGGTGGCCCATCTGCTGGTCAACAGCGAGGCGCGCTCTCTGGTGCTGTTTGGCGGCATCGGGCTGTGGGCGCTGGTGAGCATGGTCTGGATTTCGGTGCGGGACTGGCAGCGATATCCCCGTCCTGCGGCCAACTGGACGGGCACCGGCATCAGCGTCGGGGCGGGCCTGGCTGCCACCGCGCTGCTGGTGTTCTGGGGCCACGGCTGGCTGACCGGCATTCCCCTGCATTGAGAGTGAACTGCGGCTCTGATAACCGCGTATGATGAACAAAACAAAAGGAGTCTTGGCGATGAAATGGTTCACTCTGTTGCTGT
This sequence comes from Aeromonas sp. 604176, assembly GCF_049170755.1. NCBI lineage: Bacteria > Pseudomonadati > Pseudomonadota > Gammaproteobacteria > Aeromonadales > Aeromonadaceae > Aeromonas > Aeromonas sp. 604176. The sequence goes on along the minus strand of NZ_JAAKNE010000025.1, from coordinate 26,306 downwards.
TATTGGGGGCTGGCGCGGCCTCTGCGGCGTGCCCCGATTATTTCAATGTGGAGATGCGGGAGCTAAACAACTCTCAGCGCCACAACCTCTGTCAGCTGACCGAGGGCAAGGTGGTACTGGTGGTTAATACCGCCTCCTATTGCGGCTACAGCGGCCAGTTCCGCGATCTGGAGAAGCTCTACCAGAGCTACAAGGATAAGGGGCTGATTATTCTCGGTTTTCCCTCCAACGATTTCTGGCAGGAGGCGGGCAACGAGACCAAGACTGCCGAGGTGTGTCGCCGCGACTATGGCGTCACCTTCCCGATGTTCAATCGGGTAGCGGTGCGGGGCTCCGATGCTGTGCCACTGTTCAAGGGGCTGGCGGCGGCCGCTGACGGGGATGAGCCGAACTGGAACTTCCACAAGTATCTGGTGGGTCGCGATGGCAAGCTGATCGCCAGCTACGGCGCCAACCAGAATCCGGCTGACGACCCCCTCAAACTGCAGATCACCCGGGCGCTGGGGCTCTGACCCTACCCCTTGGCGGGCGGCTCTGGAATAATGGGCTCCCGCCACTTAATCCGGTTATCCTGTGCTGCAACGTCTTCCTCAAATGGTGATCTTCGATGCGCTGGTGCGTGAGCAGGGGATCTCTGCCGCCGCCCGTCGTCTCGGGGTCTCCAAATCCCATATCAGCAAGCAGCTGGCGCTGCTGGAGACCACCCTTGGCGCCCAGCTGGTGCAGCGCACCACCCGCCGTTTCGTCCTGACCGAGCTGGGTCAGGAGTATGCCCGTCACTGCCATGCGCTGGTGGCGGTGGCGCAGGAGGCTGACTCCATGATCGCCGAGCGGCGCGGCAAGGTGAGCGGTGTGCTCCATCTCGGGGTGGGCCAATCCTTCGGCCGTCTGCATGTCATTCCCCATCTCAAGGCGTTTCAGGATCGCTATCCCGAGCTGGAGCTGGAGGTCTCGCTGTTCGACCACAGAACCAATCTGGTGGATGAAGGGCTGGATCTCTGGCTCACCACCTATGAGGACAAGCCGGAAGGGCTGGTGGGACAGCGGCTGGCCGACATTGGCTTCGTGGTGGCGGCTTCGCCGGATTACCTGCTGAGCCACGGCACGCCGCTTCATCCCAAGGATCTGGCCCAGCACAACTGCATCACTTACCAGAGTCGGGAGCGGCGCTATCACCAGTGGTCGTTTCGCCAGGGCAAGGAGCGCCAGACGGTGCAGGTAGCGGGCAACTATCGGGTGGATATGGCGGAGGCGGTGCGCGATGCGGCACTGGCCGGGCTCGGCATCGCCTATATCGCCAACTACTTGCTGGACAAGGAGTTACAGAGCGGCAAGCTGATCCCGGTGTTGCCAGGGTGGCGACCGAACCAGCAGATGGCGGTACACGCCGTTTATGCCCGTCGCGAACATCTGGATCCCAAGATCCGTCTCTTCATCGATTTCCTCAAGGCCCGCTTTGGCCCTGAACCCTATTGGGAGCAGCGACTGGCCCCCTGGCTTGGGGGGAAATTGTCCGGTGGTGAGGAATGATTGTTTCCATTTAAGAACTCTCGATTTCTCCTGATACTAAAATCGAACCAAATCAGCCAGTTGGCGCAACCGATATCGTGCAAACGTTTTTTCTAACAGGGTTGTAACCAAGCGGACTTGCAGTGACGTGGGGAGAGGCGCAGAATCCGCGCCCATCTTTTGCCCCACCTGATGGAGTCCCTATGATTGCCCTGCTCGGCATCCTGAGTATCCTGGCGCTTGCCGTCATCTGCTCTGATAATCGTCGTCGTATCCCGTTGCGAACAGTTGGCCTTGCCCTCTGCCTGCAAATCATGTTTGCCGGTCTGGTGCTCTGGTTGCCTGCTGGTCAGCACATGCTGAACGGGGTCAGCGAGAGCGTAAGTAGCGTGATCGGTTATGGTCAGGAGGGGATCGCCTTCCTGTTCGGCGATCTGGCCAAGTTCAAGCTGGGCTTCATCTTTGCCTTCAACGTGTTGCCGGTCATCATCTTCTTCTCCGCGGTGATCGCCATCCTCTACCACATCGGCATCATGCCGCGGGTGATCGCCCTGCTGGGTGGTGGCTTGCAGAAATTGCTGGGCACCGGCCGTGCCGAGAGCCTCTCCGCCACTGCCAACATCTTCGTCGGCATGGTGGAAGCGCCGCTGGTGGTCAAACCCTACCTCTCCAAGATGTCCGATTCCCAGTTCTTCGCTGTGATGAGCTGTGGTCTCGCCTCCGTCGCCGGTGGCACCCTGGTGGGCTATGCCAGCCTCGGGGTTGAGCTGAAATACCTGATCGCGGCAGCCTTCATGTCGGCCCCTGCCGGTCTGGCGATGGCCAAAATCCTGGTGCCGCCGGGAGCTGAAGAGGTCGATCACCATCAGGATGTAGAGATCCCCCGCGCCACCAACGTGATTGAAGCGGCGGCCGATGGCGCCATGTCCGGTCTCAATATCGCGGTGGCAGTTGGTGCGACTCTGCTGGCCTTCGTTGGCGTGATCGCCATGCTGAATGGCCTGCTCGGCTGGGCTGGCGATCTGGTAGGGCTGGATCTGAGCTTCCAGATCATTCTGGGCTGGCTGTTTGCCCCCGTCTCCTGGCTGATCGGTGTGCCCTGGGATCAGGCGCAAGCCGCTGGCGCCCTGATCGGCACCAAGATCGTGGTCAACGAGTTCGTCGCCTTCATCGGTCTGGTGCAGGATCAGACCCTGAGCGAGTCGAGCAAGGCCATCGTGACCTTTGCCCTGTGTGGCTTTGCCAACATCTCCTCCATGGCGATCCTGATCGGCGGTCTGGGTTCCATGGTGCCGGAGCGCAAATCCTTCATCGCCCGTTACGGCATGCGCGCCATTCTCTCCGGCGTGCTGGCGAACCTGATGAGCGCCTGTCTGGCCGGTCTGTTCCTCGCCCTGTAACCGCTGCGGTACGGAATAGATGTAACAAGGGCGCCCTGATGGCGCCCTTGTCATATGGATAAAATGAAGCCCCTACCTTGGTCGGGGCTTCTTGTTGCTGCTCAGTCGACGTAGAAGGTCTGCTGGAAGCTGAGGTTCTGTTGCTGCCCACCGCCCATGATCTTCAGGGTGAACTGATAGGTATCTTCGTTGCGGTAGGGGAGGGTCGCCAGATAGTAGATGGCATCCCCCTCTTTTACCTCCTGAAAGCTCAGGGTGCGGATGGTGCCGGTCAGGTTCTTGGCCTCACCGGTGATCCCCACGGCTTGCGCCACTTTCTGCTTGTCCTGTACCGCGATATTGATGATGGCGTTGTAGCGACTGCGCTCCAGTCCATACGCCTTGGCGACCTCGGGGGTGAGGAAGCTGGAGTTGAAGGCGCTGTAGTGCACCAGCCAGGGCCCCAGCTCCTTCATCTGTTCTGCCTTGAGCGGCAGGGTCATCAGCAGTGCCAGCAGGCCACTCATCCAGGCTGTTTTCATCTGTCATCCCTCTCATATCTACGGTTGGCGCAGGCCGATTCATTCAGCCTTGCGTGTCATTCAGCAGCGCACTCACTTCTTGCGGCAACTGTTTGGGGCTGTCGATGGCGACGGTTTTGTGTCGCCCCAGCTCGCCCCGCACTATGGTGATCTGTCCCTTGGCCACCTTGAACTGCTTGGCCAGAAACTTGATCAGATGGCTGTTGGCCTGGCCATCGACGGGCGGCGCCGTGATGGCCACTTTCAGCTCTTCGCCATGCAATCCGATGATCTGATCCCGACTCGCCTTGGGCTGGATCACCAGATGCAGTACCAGTTCATCCCCTTGTTGCAGGACGGCTGGCATCAAATCATCCACCACAGCTGGCCGAACAGGTCACCCAGCAGGTAGTTGATGGCTTGCAGGCCGATAAAGGCGACCAGCACCGAGAGATCCAGTCCGCCCAGTGCCGGCAGTACGCGGCGGATAGGGGCGAGGAACGGCTCGGTCAGCTGATGCATCACGTATTCGATGGGGTTGCGACCCTGGCTGACCCAGCTCAGGATGGCGCGGATCAGCAGTACCCAGAAGATCATCGAGCCCGCTTTTTTCAGCACAGTCAGTGCCGCGAAAAGGCTGATGCTGAGCCAGTCCGCCAGCAGCACGTTCATGCTCTTGAGCAGGGCCAGCTTGGCGAAGGCGACAGCCAGCGCCAGCACCACGGAGGCGAGATCGATGCCGCCAAAGCCAGGGATCACCCGGCGCAGCGGGATCACCAACGGATTGGTCAGCTTGACCACCATCTGGCTCATCGGGTTGTAGAAGTCGGCACGGGCCCACTGCAGCCAGACGCGCAGCAGGATCACCATCAGGTAGAGATCGAAAACGGTGTTAATCAGAAAGTAAGCAGTGTTCATCTGGGCTCCTGTTAGAAGAGGGTTTCCATTTCGGTGGCGCGAGCAACGGCCGCCTGCATGGCTTGCGCAGTCAGCGGCATCAGCCCCTGCTGCTGGAATGTCTTGATGGCTTCGGCTGTGGTGCCGCCCTTGCTGGTCACCTGCTCACGCAGGGTCTGCAGCGCCAGCTCCGGGTTTTGCTCCACCATGGCGGCTGCGCCCAGCGCGGTCTGCTGCACCAGCAGGCGTGCCTGCTCGGGTGAGAAGCCCATCGCCTCTGCCTCTTCGGCGATGGCTTGCATAAAGAGGAAGAAGTAGGCCGGGGCACTGCCCGCCGCGGCGATGACGCCGTTGATGCCGGACTCCTGCTCCACCCAGAGGGTCTTGCCGACTGCCTGCATCATCTGCTCGGCAAACTCGCGATCCGCGGCGGCAATATGTTCGGGTGCATAGAGACCGGTCATGCCCAGACCCAGCAGGGCCGGGGTATTGGGCATGGTGCGGATGATGCGGTCATGGCCACCGGCCATCTCGCCAAGGCGCGCGACCTTGATACCGGCCGCGATGGAGATGAGCAACTTGCCCTCAAGGGAGCCCAGCTCGGCAACCAGCGCAGCCAGCATGCCAGCCATCAGCTGCGGCTTGACCGCCAGCACGATCACTTCGGCGTCGCGGGCCGCCTCGGCATTACTCTGGGTGATGCGAATGCCGTAGTCGCTCGCCAGCGCCTCCAGCTTGGGCAGACTGGGGTTGGCAGCAGTGATCTGCCCGGCGGGATAACCCGCCTTGACCAGTCCGGCGATGATGCTGCGGCTCATGTTGCCCGCGCCGATAAAGGCCAGCGTTCTATGCTGCATCAGATGCTCCTGTTGCACATGGGGTCGCGGCGGGGTTGGCGCTACCTGCACCACCTGACGCCAGAATTCGGTGTTCCATCAAACGCTCCTGTTGATGAAGTCGCGGCAAGAGGCGGACGTATGGGTTATCCGCTGGCCTTGCCTATGAGTAGTCACGGGCGCCGAAGATGGCGGTGCCGACCCGCACCATGGTGCTGCCGTGGGCTATAGCCAGTTCAAGATCCTCGGTCATGCCCATCGAGAGGGTATCCACAGTGGGGTATTGTCGCGCAAGCTCGGTGAACAGAGTCTGCATACGGGTCATTTGGGCGGCCAGCACGCGCTCGTCACTGGTGTGCTCGGGAATGGCCATCAGTCCCCGCAGCACCAGTCGCTCACTGTGGGAGACCTGCTCGGCAAGGCGGAAAATCTCTTGTTCCGACGTTCCGGATTTGCTGCTCTCTCCGCTAATATTGATTTGCAGACAAACATTTAGCGGTGCCATTGTAGTTGGGCGCTGGTTGTTGAGGCGGTCGATCAGCTTGTCCCGATCCACGCTCTGCACCCAGTCAAACCGTTCGGCGACCAGTTTGGATTTGTTCGATTGCAAAGGGCCGATAAAGTGCCACTCTATGTCGCTATATTCCGGCTGCTGGCGCAAGGTATCGATCTTGGCCGCTGCTTCCTGAGCGTAGGATTCGCCAAAGCAGCGCTGACCTGCGGCATGGGCGGCCATGATGGCCTCGACAGGTTTGGTCTTGCTCACGGCCAGCAGGCGGATCTGCTGCAGGTTGCGGCTCGCCCGTTCGGCGGCCTGGGCAATACGTTCCTTTACCTGAAACAGGTGCTGGGCAATCTGGTTCATATTTCGTTAGTGATCTTGTGATGGGAGAATGACAAGTCTATGGATATCACAGAGTTATTGGCTTTCAGTGTAAAGCATAAAGCCTCGGATCTACACCTCTCGGCCGGGGTTCCCCCGATGATCAGGGTTGATGGTGAGGTTCGCAAGATCAATTTGCCCGCCCTGGAACACCGGGAAGTGCATGCCCTCATTTACGACATCATGAACGACCATCAGCGCAAGGAGCTGGAGGAGAACTTCGAGGTCGACTTCTCGTTCGAGGTACCCAATCTGGCCCGTTTCCGGGTTAACGCCTTCCAGCAGGCGCGCGGCTCGGGCGCGGTATTTCGTACTATCCCCAGCACTGTGCTGAGCCTCGAGGATCTCGATGCGCCGGAGATCTTCCGCAAGATCGCCGAGTTCCCGCGGGGTCTGGTACTGGTGACCGGCCCGACCGGTTCGGGTAAATCGACCACCCTGGCGGCCATGGTCAACTACATCAACGAGAACTTCCATCACCACATCCTCACCATCGAGGACCCCATCGAATTCGTCCACGAGAACAAGCGCTGCTTGGTGAACCAGCGGGAAGTACACCGTGATACCAAGAGCTTCAGCAACGCCCTGCGCTCGGCCCTGCGGGAAGACCCGGACATCATTCTGGTTGGCGAGATGCGCGACCTTGAGACCATTCGTCTGGCCATGACTGCCGCCGAAACCGGGCACCTGGTGTTTGGCACCCTGCACACCTCGTCGGCGGCCAAGACCATCGACCGTATCATCGACGTCTTCCCCGGCGCGGAGAAGGACATGGTACGCTCCATGCTCTCCGAATCCCTGCGGGCGGTCATCTCCCAGACCCTGCTCAAGCGCATTGGTGGCGGTCGGGTGGCAGCTCACGAGATCATGATGGGCATTCCGGCGGTGCGTAACCTCATTCGGGAGGACAAGATTGCCCAGCTTTACTCGGTGATCCAGACCGGGATGACCCACGGCATGCAGACCATGGATCAGAGCCTCAAGCAGCTGGTGAGTCGTGGCGTGGTGGCATCCCTCGATGCCAAGGCCAAGGCCGTTGATCCCAACAGCATTTAAGCGACTTGTACCCAGGGAGGGATAAATGATGAATCTGGATGATCTGCTGAGCCAGCTGGTCGAGCGAAAGGGATCGGATCTGTTTGTGACGGTTGGATCGCCGCCCATTCTCAAGGTAAATGGCCATCTGGTGTCGCTGGGGGGAGACGCGCTCGACAAGAAGGGGGCGCTGACGCTGGTCAGGGATACCCTAAGCAGCGATCACTTCGAGCGCTATGTCCGCACCAAGGAGGCCAACTACGCGATTTACCGCGAGGCGCTGGGTCGTTTTCGGGTCAGCGCCTTCTGGCAGCAGGAGCTGCCCGGTATGGTGATTCGTCGTATCGAGACCCGCATTCCCACCTTTGAAGATCTGCAGCTCCCCAGGATCCTGCAGGAGGTGGCGATGGCCAAGCGCGGGCTGGTGCTGTTTGTCGGTGCCACCGGGGCGGGTAAATCGACCACTCAGGCGGCGATGATCGGCTATCGCAACCAGCATGCCGATGGTCATATCCTGACGGTGGAAGACCCGGTGGAGTTCGTCCATCAGCATGGCCATAGCCTGGTGACCCAGCGGGAGGTGGGGATCGATACCGAGTCATTCGATGTGGCGCTGAAAAGTTCGCTGCGACAGGCGCCGGACGTGATCCTGATCGGCGAGATCCGCAGTCAGGAGACCATGGAGTTTGCCCTTCAGTTCGCCGAGACTGGCCATCTCTGTCTCGCCACTTTGCATGCCAACAACGCCAACCAGGCGCTGGATCGCATTCTCCATCTGGTGCCGCAGGAGAAACATCGCCAGTTTCTGTTCGATCTCTCCTTCAACCTCAGAGCCATTGTCGCCCAGCAACTGGTGCCGAGTGTCGATGGTTTGCGGCGCAGTGCGGCATTCGAGATCCTGCTCAATACCCCGCTCATCACCGACATCATCCGCAAGGGAGAGATGCACCGTCTCAAGGAGGTGATGACCAAATCTGCCGAACTGGGCATGCAGACCTTCGATCAGGCGCTTTTCAGCCTGTTCTGCGCCGGCCAGATTGGCTACAGTGAGGCCCTCGCCCATGCCGACTCGGCCAACGACCTGCGACTGCTGATCAAGCTCTCCGGTCGCGAGCGGCTCGGCACCGGCACGCTGGACAATGTGACGCTGGATGAATGAATCATGGGGCCGCTCTGCCGCGTTCGGCCCCTCGCCATAAAGGAACGTTATGCTGATTGTGGTTTCCCCGGCCAAGACGCTGGATTACGAGTCACCGGTGGTGACACCCCGTTTCACCCAACCCGAGCTGCTGGATCACTCCGCCGAACTGATTAGCCGGGCCCGCCAACTGAGCCCTGACCAGATCGCCACTCTGATGAAGATCAGTGACAAGCTGGCCGGTCTCAATGCCGCCCGTTTTGCCGAGTGGCAGCCAGATTTTACCCCCGCCAACGCCCGTCAGGCGCTGCTGGCCTTCAAGGGGGATGTCTACACCGGTTTGGCGGTAGAGGATTTCAGCGAGGCCGATTTTGACTTCGCTCAGGCACACCTGCGAATGCTCTCCGGACTCTACGGCGTGCTTCGCCCCCTCGACCTGATGATGCCCTATCGGCTGGAGATGGGGACTAGGCTCGACAATAGTCGCGGCAAGGATCTCTACCAGTTCTGGGGGGAGGTGATCACTCATCACCTCAACGACGCGCTGGCAGCGCAGGGGGATGAGGTGTTGATCAATCTGGCCTCCGACGAGTATTTCAAGTCGGTACGACCCAAGAGCCTGAAAGGGCGGATTGTCACGCCGGTGTTCAAGGATGAGAAGAACGGCCAGTTCAAGATCATCAGCTTCTACGCCAAGAAGGCGCGCGGCATGATGGCTCGCCACATCATCAAGCACCGTCTGACCGAGGTGGAGCAGCTGACCGGTTTCAACGCCGAGGGCTACTACTTTGTGCCGGAAGAGTCGGACGCCAATACCCTGATGTTTAAACGCGCCGAAAATTAATTACAAAAAGAGGGAACCAATCTTTCGACCCGCGGGTCTGAATATGTGAATCCTCTGTTGTAAGCACTTTTTATTCGCCGACGTTTGATACGTCGGCTTTTTTATTGCCGTTTTTACTGTCCATCGATTGCCTTCGCTGGGACTATGTGGTTCAGATAGACTCAAGACAGGGAGCGAGTCGTCGTGAGGTGAATATGGAACAGAAAAATGCCATTCGGCAGGTTGCCGTCCCTTGGGCTCCGTCCCGCCAGCTACCGCCCGGTCTGGTTGTGGCCGAGCTGCATCAGGATCTCTGGAGCGACTCTCTGACCATCATGCTGGGGCGGGCACGCAGCATCGATCTGCCCCCGCAAATCCTCTGCCGGGTCTATTTTCGCCATATCTACGCCCTGCGGGTTATCGAAGATTGCGATCTGGCCGAGGGGAAGGATAGTCACACCATCGAAGAGCAGATCCAGCTCATCACCCCATCCCGTTTTGCCAGCTGGTTCCATCAGGAATCGGACGGCCTGCATCTGGATGAAGATCTGCAGCACTATCGCATCTCGACCTGGGATTATTGTGCCGATGTGCTGACCTCCTCGGCGCCGGAGCTGCAGTTCCTGCCCCAGAGCGAGTAGCCAGCTGTTACGTCAGAGGCGAAGGATGATCCTTCGCCTCTTTGGTTTTTACGGTGGTGCAGATTTTGTGGCGTTCAGGCCATTCAGCTTGGGTGGTGGCCTGTTGTGTCGGCACAAAAAAAGCGCCTCAGAGGAGGCGCGGGGAAAAAGACAGATTGGAAGCGTCACATGGGTGCTACTTGAATCAGCGAATGAGCCGTGCCATTCAAGTATGGAGCCATCATGCCAAGCTCAATCTGAAGTAGTTCTGAGGCGATTCTTCATTTTCTGTTCATCTTGTCAGCAAAGCGTGGCCACTGGCAGAAAGCCTTTTCATTCTGGTCGCGATATTGTCCCGTCCCTCTCCAAGGCGCTCATCGTCTCATGGGGCCAGCTCGAATGTTGTGCCTGCCTGTTCCAGTGCCAGCAACCAGCGCTTGATGGGAATGCCGCCAGCATAGCCGGTCAGCTCGCCGCTGCGTCCGATCACCCGATGGCAGGGCACTATGATGCTGAGCGGATTGCGGCCGTTGGCGGCGCCCACAGCCCGCACCGCCTTAGGATTGCCGATCGCCTGGGCAATCTCGAGATAGCTCACGGTCTCGCCATAGGGGATATCACACAAAGCGTTCCACACCGTTTGCTGGAACGGGGTGCCCTTCGCTGCCATGGGAAGATCGAACTGCTGCAATTTTCCGGCGAAATAGGCGGTGAACTGCTCGACGAAAGGAGCAAGAGCCAGGTCATCACGCAGCCACTCATCGGTCGGAGTTACCGGCTGCTCCCCCTGCACAAACTCCACATAGCGCAGACCATCCTGATCGATGGCAATGAGCAGGTGGCCGCGGGCACTGTCGCAAAAGCTGTATTTCATTCTGTCATCCTCAGGCCTGGGTTAGTCCAACACAAGCTTGCCGCGGGTGGATTTGATATCCCCCTTGCGTTTCTTGGCATCGACCCGTTTGCGCTGGGAGCTGCGGGTCGGCTTGGTGGCATGGCGGGCCTTGGGGCGCCAGGCTGCTTTCTTCAGCAATTCCACCAGACGGCTCATCGCCTCCTTGCGATTCATGTCCTGGCTGCGATGGCTCTCGACCCGGATCAGGATAAAGCCATCGTGTACCCGGCTGTCGCTCAGCTTGTCGAGACCCTCCTTGTAGAGGGGCGTCAGGCTGGGAGAGTTGTGGTAATCGAAGCGCAACCAGACGGCGGAGTCGGTCTTGTTGACGTGCTGTCCACCGTTGCCCTGTGCCCGCATGGTCTGAAATTGCAGCTCATGCCAGGGAATCGTGACGCTGTTGGAGATAACTAACATGCTGTTTTGCTCTTGTTTGGTGCATACCCGCTGACCGCTGCAGCATGGTGCCTCATTATGGGGCGTGCTGGCCAGTTATGGGGATGTACCTGGCGAATGGCGCCGACATTAAACTCTATCTATATGAAATAAAACAATAAAAATACTTGGCATAAGAATTGAAACCCGATTCATGACACACCATGGATTGGGAGCAACCAGATGAAGCTGATTAGTGCGATTATCAAACCGTTCAAGTTGGACGATGTCCGCGAGGCTATTGCCAACCTGGGGGTGGAAGGGCTGACCGTGTCCGAGGTCAAGGGATTTGGCCGCCAGAAGGGACACACCGAATTATACCGGGGAGCCGAGTATCAGGTCGACTTCCTGCCCAAGGTGAAGCTGGAGATTGCTACCGCCGATGATAACGTGGAAGGGGTGATCGAGGCGATCTGCAAGGCGGCCTATACCGGCAAGATCGGCGACGGCAAGATTTTTGTCTACGACTTGCTGCAAGCGGTGCGCATCCGCACCGGCGAGAGTGACGACGAGGCGCTGTGATGAACCGCATCAGTGACGTACAGATCTGTTGACCTCCCGATCTCGGGGAATCCCGATGGAGTGAGCGCTTATTGAAGCCTGATCAACATAACGTTTTGCTCAGAAGAGGCCGAATGGGATTCCATCCGGCCCTTTTCATTTATGGGCGATTAAATATGTGATGTGGCGACGGCGAGCTTTCTTGATCCGCTTATAAGATGTATGCAGAATGCAAACGGAAATCGTTATCACTCTGTATAGCTAATCAAGGAATGGATGATGAAAATGAAGATGTTGGCACTGGCTTTCTCTGCGTTGGCAGCTCAGTCGGCATTGGCGGCCGGGGAAGTGAATGTCTACTCCAACCGGCAGGATGAGCTGATCAAGCCCATCATCCAGCAGTTCGAGAAGGAATCTGGCATCAAGGTGAACGTGGTGTTCGCCAAAGAGGGATTGAACGAGCGTCTGGAGCGGGAAGGCAAGCTCTCTCCGGCCGACCTGATGCTGACCGTCGATATCAGCCGTCTGACCGATCTGGTGGACAAGGGGCTGGTGCAGCCGGTAGACAGCAAGATCCTGCAGGAGAACATCCCCGCCATCTATCGTGATCCGGAGAATCGCTGGTTCGCCCTGACCACCCGGGTTCGCGCCATCTACTCCAGCAAGGAGCGCCTCGGCAAGCTCGATACCATCAGCTATGAAGATCTGGCCAAACCGGAATTCAAAGGGAAAATCTGCACCCGCAGCGGCAAGCATGAGTACAATGTGGCGCTGGTCTCCTCCATGATTACCCATCACGGCATGGCCGAGACCAAAACCTGGCTGGAAGGGGTCAAGGCCAACCTGGCGCGCAAGCCGCAGGGCAACGACCGGGATCAGGTCAAGGCGATCAAGGATGGTATCTGTGACGTGTCACTCGGCAACAGCTACTATCTGGGCGCCATGTTGAAAGATCCTGCTCAGAAGTCCTGGGCGGATGCGGTCTATATCAACTTCCCGAACCAGGCTGACCGCGGTGCCCACGTCAACGTGAGCGGCGTGGCCATGACCAAGTATGCCAAGAACAAGGCCGAGGCCCAGAAGCTGATGGAGTTTCTGGCTGGTGACACCGCCCAGCACATATATGCGGACGTGAACGCCGAATATCCGGTCAAGGCCGGAGTCGAGCCTTCCACCATGGTCAAGTCCTGGGGCAGTTTCAAGTCTGACGCACTACCGGTCAGCGATTACGCCAAGCACCGCAAGGACGCCTTGCAGTTGCTGGATGAAGTGAAGTTCGACTTGTAATCAGATGGGGCCAACGGCCCCATCAACATCTGTGGTCTCATGAAAAATTTTGGATGGATGACCGGCAGCTGGGCCAGCGCCCTGCTGCTGGGTTTACCGGTTATAGCCCTGCTTTTCTCTGCCTTCTCGGCTGAGGGGGAGCTGTTTCGCCACCTCGCCGATACCGTGCTGCTCGATTATCTGGGCAATACCCTGGGGCTGGTGGTCGGCGTAGTATTGCTCAGCTTGCTGTTTGGCGTGCCTACCGCCTGGCTGGTGGCCATGTGTCAGGTACCGGGGCGGCGCGCCCTGCAGTGGGCTTTGATGCTACCAATGGCCATGCCCTCCTATATCGTCGCCTACGTCTATACCGACCTGCTCGACTACTCGGGCCCGCTACAAGCTGGGTTGCGAACACTCTTTGGCTGGAACAGTCCGGCCGATTACTGGTTTCCTGCCATTCGCTCCCTTGGTGGCGCAGCCTGGGTGCTGGCACTGGTGCTGTTCCCCTATGTCTATTTGCTGACCCGCGCCTCCTTTCTGGAGCAGTCAGTCAGCCTCATTCATTCCAGCCGCCTGCTCGGCTGTACCCCGTGGCAGAGCTTTCGCCGCCTCAGTCTGCCGTTGGCGCGCCCCGCCATCATGGTGGCGGTATCGCTGGTGGCCATGGAGACGCTGGCCGATTTCGCCACCGTCCACTTCTTTGCCATCAACACCCTGACCACGGCGGTCTACGACACCTGGCTCGGTTACGGCAGTCTGGCCACTGCGGCCAAACTCTCCTGCCTGATGCTGCTGGCTGTGGTGCTGCTGATCGCGCTGGAGCGTCGCTCGCGCAGTCGGCAGCAGGTATTCCAGAAGTCCATGGGCCATGAGCAGCCGCTGCGCTATCCGCTCAAGGGGATGAGTCGCTGGCTAGCCGGTCTCTGGTGCTGGGGGCTGGTGCTGGCCGGTTTCGGCCTGCCATTCGTCATCCTGCTCGATTACGGCGTTCGCTACTTCGAGCTGTCATGGACGCCGGAGTTCGTCCGCTTCGCCGGTAACAGTCTGCTCATCTCGGCGCTGACTGCCCTGCTGGCGATGGGCATCGCCCTGCTGCTCGGCTTCTTCCGCCGTCTCGATGGCGGGATCAAGAGCCTGCTGCCCCTGCGCATCGCCGCCATGGGTTACGCCATGCCGGGCACCGTGCTCGCTATCGGGGTGCTGGTGCCGCTCACCGCCCTCGACTTTGCCATCAACGATCTGGCCGAGTGGCTCGGGCGTCAGGGGCCGGGCTTGCTGCTGACCGGTACCATCACCGCCATCGTGTTCGGCTATCTGGTGCGCTTCGTGGCCATCGCCATCGGCTCGGTGGAGAGCAGCATGGGCAAGATCTCCCCCAGCCTCGACATGGCGGCCCGCTCTCTGGGGCAAGGGGATGGCGGCATGCTGCGGCGGGTTCATCTGCCGCTGGTGCGCCGGGGTCTGTTTGCCGGTGCCATGCTGGTATTCATCGAATCCATGAAGGAGCTGCCTGCCGCTCTGCTGCTGCGGCCCTTCAACTTCGATACCCTGGCGACCCACGTCTACCAATTCGTCTCGGACGAGATGCTGGAGCGCGGCGCGCTGGGGGCCATCGTCATCGTGCTGGTGGGGCTGTTGCCGCTGATATGGGTCAACCGCACTCTGGACAGTCCGGGCCACTGAGTCGCCGCGTCGGTCAATGAAATTGCATGCGGTGTGCTGAACCGAAAGGCAGTGCGCCGCCAGAAACGAGAGGAAGTCAGCCTTGTCCTGTTTGCAGGTTGAAAATGTCAGCTGTCGTTACAACGGCCGCAATGTGCTGGAGCAGCTCTCCCTGACGGTGGCAGACAACGAGATCGTCTGCCTGCTGGGAGCCAGTGGCTGCGGCAAAACCACGTTGCTCAAGGCTATCGCCGGGCTGCTGCCGTTGGCAGAGGGCTCAATTCGCCTCGGTGATACCCTGCTCGACGGGCCGGGTGCCAGCGTGCCGCCCGAGGCGCGCAATATCGGGATGATCTTTCAGGATTACGCCCTCTTCCCCCACCTGACGGTGGCTGACAACGTCGGCTTCGGTCTGACCAAACTCGACCGCAGTGCCCGCCAGCAGCAGGTGGACGAGGCACTGGCGCTGGTCAATCTGCAGGGGCTGGGGGATCGTTATCCGCACCAGCTCTCCGGTGGTCAGCAGCAGCGGGTAGCCATCGCCCGGGCGCTGGTGTGCAAGCCGCGGCTGATGCTGCTGGATGAGCCCTTCTCCAACATCGATACCCAGGTGCGGATGAAGTTGATCCTCGAGATCCGAGCCCTGCTCAAGCAGCAGGGGATCGGCGCCATCTTCGTCAGCCACAGCAAGGAAGAGGCGTTTGCCTTCGCCGATCGGCTTGCGCTGTTTCGCGCCGGTCACATCGAGCAGGTGGGCCAGCCGGAGCAGCTCTATCGCCGCCCGCAAAACCGTTTCGTGGCGGAGTTTCTCGGCGGGGTCAACTATCTGGCTGCCGAGGTGGTCGACAGCCACTGTGTGCAGACGGCGCTCGGGGTCATCTGTGGCAGCGAGCCTCATGGCCGGGCGGTGGGCGAGCAGTTGCAGCTGATGCTCAGGCCCCAGCAGTTGTTGCTGGAGAGCGCCGCAGATGGGGAGCTCAAGGTGGTGGAGCAGCAGTTCCTCGGCCACCACTGCCGGGTGCTGTTCGAGTGTGGCGAGCTGCAGCTGGAGGCGAGCATTGGCGAGCCCCTTGATGGGATGCGGGCACGGATCAAGGTTGCCCCCCATGGGCTGGTGTTGTTTGACCCTTTGCCCTGAACGCGTGATATCGTCGTGAAATCAAAGAACTGGAGCTGCTCTGGTTTATAATCGCGCAACGCAAATAGCCCGTAACGCTAACGCCTACTCAGGGGAGAGATATATGAAAGCCCAAGCCGGGATCTGCGCAGAGCCGAATCTGCACGCCCTCTATCTGATGTTCAATCGCACCGGCGATGCCGCCGAACTGGTCGGCCGTTTGGCCAAACTGCCCGCCCTGTGGCAGGCGGTCGCCGCCGATTTCCCCGATGCCGGTTTCAGCGGTCTGGTTGCTGTTGGCGCCGACGCCTGGGATGGTCTCTACCCTGCCGCCCGTCCGCCCCAGTTCCGCAGCTTTATGGCGCAATCCGCCAACGGTCAGGAAGCCCCCAACACCCCGTTTGATCTCTTTATTCAGCTGCGCGCCGATCGGGTGGATGTGCTGCACCACGCCGGTCACCGTGTGATGGCACTGCTGGCCGGACTGGTCGAGCTGGCCGAAGAGGTGCGCGGTTTCCGCAATCTGGATTGCCGTGACCTGACCGGTTTCGTTGATGGCACCGAGAACCCGCAGGATGAGCACCGTGCCGAAGTGGCGCTGGTGGCCGATGGCGAGTTTGCCGGTGGCTCCTACATTCACGTCCAGCGCTGGGTACACGCCATGAGCGACTGGGAGAAGCTGGCGCAGAAAGAACAGGAAGACATTATCGGTCGCACCAAGCCCGACAACATCGAGTATGAGTCTGCTGCCAAGCCGCTGACCGCCCACATCAAGCGGGTCAACCTCAAGACGCCGAAAGGGGAGTCCATGGAGATCCTGCGCCAGAGCATGCCCTGGGGCACCATGACCGAGCAGGGACTCTACTTCATCTCCTGCTGCCGCACTCCGCAGCACTTCAACGCCATGCTGGCCAGCATGTACAAGGGGGAGGGCAGCCACTTTGACCACCTGCTGCGCTTCACCAAGGCCGTGACCGGCGCGGCTTTCTTCGCTCCATCTGAAGGTTTTCTGATGGCGCAGGGCAAATAAGCCCGCCTGACGAAGACTCAGAAAACAAAAATCCCGGCCTTGGCCGGGATTTTTCGTTCTGGCGTGACCGCTATGACGCGGTAGCGGCCATTACGGCGTCTGTTCGAACAGCTCGAGGGCGGAGAGGTAGAGCTCTTCGATATCGGTGTCGCTGGTCGGGGTGATGAAGATGGTGTCATCACCGGCGATGGTACCGAGGATCCCCTCTGCCTTGCCGAGAGAGTCGAGCAGGCGGGCGATCAGCTGGGCTGCGCCCGGGCTGGTGTGGATCACCACCAGTGCGCCGTTGTGATCGACGTCCAGTACCAGATTCTTGAGCGGGCTGGAGGTGGTGGGCACGCCCAGTTCCACCGGCAGGCAGTAGACCATCTCCATCTTGGCGTTGCGAGTGCGAACGGCGCCGAAGCGGCTCAGCATGCGCGATACCTTGGACTGGTTGATGTTCTCGAAGCCCAGCTCTTGCAGGGCGGTGACGATTTCTGCCTGGGAGCCAAAGCGCTCTTCTTTCAGCAAGGCTTTAAAGGCCTTGGCCAGTTTTTCTTGCTTGTCGTTGTGTTTCATCTTGGTCTCACGAATGAGGAGGTGTGGCGGCCTGTGCAATACAGGCGGCAGATACGAACAGCGGGGCCATTTTGCATTCATATGCCGTTTTTTGCAAGGAAGCGGCGCTTGTTCTGCATATTGATTCAAAAATGGCTTGCATCAACCTTTATTAGGGATAGAATCGGGATGAAATTTTGAAAACTTATTCAATTGGGCTGTATGGGTATTGAATTAATAGGTATCGAGAAGTCCTGGCACAAGGTGCCGGTTCTGCAACAGGTCAGCTTTCGGACATCTCCCGGTGAAACCTTGGTGTTGCTGGGCCCGAGCGGTGCTGGCAAGAGTTCCCTGCTACGGATGATGAATCTGCTGGATACCCCGGATGCGGGTGTTCTGCGGATTGGCGAAAGTGAATTTTCTTTCCCAAGCTCCCTCTCTGCTGCCGAATTCAACCGCCAGTCCCAACTGCTGCGCCGCAAGGTGGGGATGGTGTTCCAGCAGTACAATCTCTGGCCACATCTCACTGTGATGGAGAATCTGATTGAAGCGCCGGTCAAGGTGCTCGGCATGAGCAAGGAGGCCGCCATCGAGAAGGGGGCCTATCTGCTGGCCCAGCTGCAACTGGCCGACAAGCGCGATGCCTGGCCTGCCCGTCTCTCTGGCGGCCAGCAGCAGCGGGTGGCCATTGCCCGTACCCTGATGATGGACCCGGAAGTGCTGCTGTTTGACGAACCGACTGCCGCCCTCGATCCCGAGATCACCAAGGAGGTGGCCGAGATCATCCGTAACCTGAGCCAGACCGGTATTACCCAGGTGGTGGTGACCCACGAGGTTGACTTTGCCCGCAAGGTGGCCAGCCAGGTGATTTATCTGGAGAAGGGGCGGATCATCGAATCCGGCACCGCCGCCATTTTCCAATCCCCGCAAACCAGCCGGTTTGCCGAATTCTTGATGCATTGATACTGAATCGATAAGGAAGCTGTCATGAAAAAGAGTCTGTTGTTGGTTGCTGCCATGGGCCTGTTGAGTACCTCCGTCATGGCCAAAGAGATCAAGTTCGCCACCGAGGCCACCTACGCGCCGTTCGAATACCTAGATGACAAGAACGAGTTTCAGGGTTTTGACATCGATCTGGCCCGCGCCATCTGCGAGCAGGCCAAGCTGGAGTGCAGCTTCCACAACCAGGCCTTTGACAGCCTGATCCCCAGCCTGAAATTCCGTCGCTATGATGCTGCCATCGCCGCCATGGACGTGACCCCTGAGCGGGCCGCTCAGGTCGATTTCTCCGACATCTATTACGAGAACTCGGCCGTATTCGTCGCCAAGAAAGGGGCCTTCAAGGGGCCGGAAGATATGGTCGACAAGACAGTCGGTGTGCAGAACGGTACCTCTCACCAGTCCTATCTGGTGGATAACTGGGTGAGCAAGGGCCTGCTGACCGTGCCGTACGCCAGCTACCAGAGCGCCTTCCTCGACATGATGAATGGCCGTACCGACGGTGTCTTTGCCGATACCGCCGTTGCTGCCGACTGGCTGAAGCAGCACAAGGAGTATGCGGTGGTGGGTGCGCCGGTGACCGATGCCAAGTACTTCGGTACCGGCTTTGGCATTGCGGTCGCCAAGGGCAATCAGGAGCTGCTGACCCAGCTGAACAAGGGGCTGGCCGAGATCAAGGCCAACGGCACCTATCAGAAAATCTTCGACAAATACTTCGCGCAGTAAGCCATGTTGAGCCTGTTGTTGGATGCAGCCTGGATGACCCTCGGGCTGGCCTTGGCATCACTGGTCGGGGGCATGGTATTGGCACTGGCGTTCAGTGCCGCCGAGCTCAGCAAGCAGCGTGCATTAGCGTGGCCGGTGGCCACCCTGACCACGCTGATCCGTGGCCTGCCCGAGTTGCTGGTGGTGCTGTTCATCTACTTCGGCTCGACCCAGGTGTTGTTCCTCATCACTGGCGAGTATGTGGAGTTCAGCCCGTTCGCCTGTGGCGTGCTGGCGCTCTCCCTGCTGTTCGCCAGCTATGCGACCCAGACCCTGCGGGCGGCGCTCAATGCGGTGCCTTCAGGTCAACGGCTGGCGGCGCTGGCGTTGGGGTTGAGCAAGAGCCACATCTTCTTTCGCATCGTGTTGCCGCAGGCGTGGCGCCACGCCTTGCCGGGCCTCGGCAACCAGTGGCTGGTGTTGCTGAAAGATACCGCGTTGGTGTCGCTTATCGGGGTGAACGAGATGATGCGTCAGGCGCAGATGGCCTCGGCCAGTACCTATGAGCCTTTCACCTGGTATGCCGCCGCCGCCCTCATCTATCTGGCCATCAGTCTGGTGAGTGAATATGGCCTCGGGCTGGCTGCCCGCTACACCCGCCGCTACGGAGGCTAACTGATGCAAGAGTATCTCGTTACGTTGCTGGGCGGTCTGGTCACCACGCTGGAGCTGACCCTGTTCAGCCTGCTGCTGGGGATTGTGTTGGCAGCCCTGATGACCTGGGTGTTGGAGCTGCGCCTGCCGGTGGCGACCCAGCTGGTGCAGCTGTGGGTGCTGCTCTTTACCGGCACGCCGCTGCTCATTCAGATCTTCCTGATTTACTACGGGCCGGGCCAGTTCGAGTGGCTGAAAGCCGGCCCGCTCTGGCCGCTGCTCAAGCAGCCCTGGTTCTGCGCCGTGCTGGCGCTGGGTCTCAACACGGCGGCCTACTCCACCCGGTTGTTCAAGGGGGCGCTCGATGCCATCCCGGCTGGTGAGGTGGAGGCGTGCCGGGCGCTTGGTTTTAATGGCCGCCAGACCTTGTGGATGAAGGTGCGCCACGCCGCCCGTCATCTGGTGCCTGCCTACTCCAACGAGGTGATCCTGGTGCTCAAGGGGAGCTCCCTCGCCAGTACTATCACCATCATGGACATCATGGGGCTGGCGCAGGGGTTGAACGCCCAGACCTACGATACCCTGGCGGTGTTCGGGGTGGCTGGCGGGCTTTATCTGGCGATGAACGGATTGTTAACAATTGGTTTTCGCTGGTGTGAAAAACGGGCGCTGGCATTCCAATCCTGAGACCTTCAAATCTACCTCTTTATGGTAAGGGGGAGTGCAGAAAAACTGTGCTTCTCCTCCAACTTTTTGTATTTCCCTCCAATTTTTGCTCCCGCATGTTTCGTGGCTCACAGAACCCGTGACTGCAACTGTTATCAGATTGTTTTTTATGGGGGGATCCATTAAGGTTGGGCGCACAACAACAAACAACCTTAAACCTACGCTTAAACATGGAGTTGATCATGAAAGTTGCCGTTCTGGGTGCCGCTGGTGGCATCGGTCAAGCCCTCGCTCTGCTGTTGAAAAACCGTCTGCCGGCTGGCTCCGAGCTGAGCCTGTATGACATCGCCCCGGTCACCCCGGGTGTGGCCGTTGACCTCAGTCATATTCCTACCGACGTCGCCATCAAGGGCTTCTGCGGTGAAGATCCGACTCCTGCGCTGGTTGGGGCCGATGTGGTGCTGATCTCCGCCGGTGTGGCACGCAAGCCGGGGATGGATCGCTCCGACCTGTTTAATATCAACGCCGGTATCGTCAAGAATCTGGTCGAGAAGTGCGCGGCCACTTGCCCGAAAGCACTGATCGGCATCATCACCAACCCGGTCAACACCACCGTTGCCATCGCTGCCGAAGTGCTGAAAAAAGCCGGTGTCTATGACAAGCGTCGTCTGTTTGGTGTCACCACCCTGGACGTGATCCGCGCCGAGACCTTCGTGGCCGCTGCCAAAGGGTTGAACATCGACAAGGTACGCGTCAACGTGATCGGTGGTCACAGTGGCGTCACCATTCTGCCGCTGCTCTCCCAGATTGAAGGCGCCTCCTTCACTGCTGAAGAAGTGGCTGCCATGACCAAGCGCATCCAGAATGCCGGTACCGAAGTGGTAGAAGCCAAGGCTGGTGGCGGTTCCGCAACCCTCTCCATGGGTCAGGCGGCTTGCCGTTTTGGTCTCTCCCTTATCAAGGGTCTGCAGGGCGAAGCCAACGTCATCGAGTGCGCCTACGTGGAAGGTAACGGCGAGCACGCCACCTTCTTCGCGCAGCCGGTACTGCTGGGCAAGAACGGTGTCGAAACCGTACTGGATTACGGCAAGCTGAGCGCCTTCGAGCAGGAAGCGATGGAAGGCATGCTGGCTACCCTGAAAGCCGATATCCAGCTGGGTGTCGATTTCGTCAAGTAAGCGGGTCAACCGTGCCAACAAGGGAGCTTCGGCTCCCTTTTGTATTGATGAGAGCCGCCCGGCAGGCTAAGGGGATGGGGCTTGGTGCCGATAACAGAGTGCAGCAGGAGATCCTTATGATGAAACCCCTTACCCTTCTCGTTCTTGTCGGTGCATTCACCGCGCCCCTCTATGGTGCCGAGGCGGTATCGGCTGCCGTATCGAGCGATGCGCCTGCAGCAAGTGCATCGGCACCGACAGCAAGCAGTGCTGCGGTGGCAACGGCCCCTGTCTCTGCTGCTACGCCAGCGCCCTCTGAGGCAGTCCCCGTCTTGCTTCCGGCCGAGCCGGTCACACCCGTTGCCAGCAATGGCGAGGGGGCCGCGCCGCTGCCAAAACCGGCTGAGCCTGCTGCTGTGGTGGCGCCTCCCGCACCTCTGGCCGCTGGCGAGTTGCAGGCGGTGCCGCTCTATCGTCAGGACGAGCTGCTCAACTGGATTGAGCAGGGGCGCCACCTCACTCAGGTGAAGCAGGATCGCTGTCAGCTGACTCAGGATATCGAAGCGCGCGCCTCGGTGATGAAGATCCCGGCCTATCAATTCCTCTGGGGGGATATGCTGGCGTGGGGTGTCTGTACCAAACCCAATGCCGAACTCGGGGTGCAATATATGTGGGAGGCGGCCAATCAGGGGTTGGCGCCGGCGCTGGAGCAGCTGGGTCGCTACTACTGGAAAGGAACTTTGGTGCAGAAGGATTTGGTGCGAGCCGAGACCCTGATGCGCGAGGCGGCCAGCCTAGGTTTTCTGCGGGCCCGCATCGAGTGGGTCGAGATGCTGTTGCAGGGGATGGGCAGTCCGCTCGATTATGAGGACGCCTATCGCTGGCTCCATGGCTCCGTCATAGGTGACAAGGCGCTGCACCAGAAGGCGGCGAGTCTGCTCAACCGTCTTGGCAACAGGATGCCGGCCAACGTGGTGGCCCGCGCCAAGGCGATGCACTGATCCAAAAAAATGACCCACAGATCTGCACCTGTGGGTCCGGTTCCAGCCGCCGTGCCATGACAGGCCGGAACCTCCCTCTGTTATATGGCTGCCCGCGCCTTAGAGATCTTGATGGGGGCCAAAAACTTCGTAATGGAGCTGCCCCGCTGGCACCCCAGCCGCCAGCAGCTGCCGCTTGATCTCTTGCATGAAGCCGACAGGGCCACAGAAGTAGTAGTGGGCCTGCGGCGTGATGCGCTCCTTCACGGCAGTCAGATCCATGGTGCCGGCCAGATCGTAATCTTCACCCTGTACATCGCTGGCCTCCGGCTCCCGATACCAGACCCGGCTCAGCAAGTTGGGATGTTGGCGGGATTTTTGCTGAATATCCTCCCGGAAGGCGTGTACAGCGCCCTGTTCGCAGGCGTGCAGCCAGGTGATCTCGGCCTGATGAGCACTCTCCAGCAGCTGGTTGAGTATGCTCATCATCGGCGTCACGCCGACACCGGCTGAGAGCAGTACCACCGGGGTCTGGCTGTCGGCTTTCAGGTAGAAATCGCCGGTAGGGGGCATCACCTTGATCTTGTCACCCGCCTGCAGGTGATCGTGCAGCAGGTTGGAGACCTGACCCTGCGGCTCACGCTTGACGCTGATGCGGTAATCTTGGCCGTTGGGGGCATCGGAGAGGGAGTATTGGCGGATCTCCTGATATTCCAGCTCGGGGTGAACCAGCTTGATGCTGAGATATTGGCCCGGTTTGAAGGTCAGTACCGGCTTGCCATCTTCCGGCGCCAGCAGGAAGGAGGTGATGAGGTCGCTCTCGGCTCGCTTCTCCTTGATGATGAAGGTGCGGGTACCTTGCCAGCCGCCATCCTGATTAGCCTTCTCCTGATAGATCTCCCGCTCGCGGCCGATGAAGATGTCGGCCAGCACGCCATACGCCTTGCCCCATGCCTCCAGCACCTCGTCGGTGACCGCACTTCCGCCCAATTCTTTGAGCGTGGCCAAGAGATGACTACCTACAATGTGATATTGTTCCGGCTGGATCAGGAATCCGGTATGTTTGTGCGCAATCCGCTCGACCGCACCGGCGAGTGCCCCCAGATTGTCAATATTCTTGGCATACGCGGCGACTGCATTGAACAGGGCCAGCGGCTGGCCGCCACTGCGTTGGTGGGCCAGGTTGAAGATATCTTTCAGCTCCGGGTTATGGCTGAACATCCGCTGGTAGAAGTGCTGGGTGAGGGCAGGGCCTGCCGATTCGAGCAGCGGAATAGTGCTTTTGATGACGGCAACGGTGGTTTGATCTAGCATAGGGGCCTCGTTCTAATTGAACATATAAAATGTCATTTAATAAGTGGCATCCTAGATGTTTATTTGATTTGAATCAATACTCCACTTTTCGCATCGCGCTAATCAGGTTTTATGAGACTAACCAGTTATACAGATTTTGGATTGAGAGCCCTGCTCTATCTTGCCACCCTGCCGGAAGGGGAGTTGTCGAGCGTTGCCAAGGTATCGGCCCTGTATGGCGTTTCCCGCAACCACATGGTGAAGGTGGTTAATCAGCTGGTGAAGCTGGGCTATCTGCAATCCCAGCGGGGCAAGAATGGCGGTATTCGCATGGCTTGCGATCCCGCCACCATCAATATCGGGCAGGTGATCAGGGCACTGGAAGGCAATCTGGACGGCATTGACTGCGGCTCGCCCGCTTGCCACATCGTCTCTGTCTGTTTGCTCAAGAGTGCGCTGAAAGAGGCGATGGATGCGTTTCTGGCGGTGATGGACAGCTATACGCTGCAAGACCTGCTGGCCAACCGCGACGAGTTGCAACGGGTGTTTGGCGAGCTGATCCCGACGCTGGTGCTGGAGCCGGATGATGAAGATGAGCAATGACGATGAGCAATAGAAAAGGGCTGCCACTGGCAGCCCTTTTTCAATCTTGCGGATCCGACTCCGCCCGGTACGATGCCGGCATGATCCGCGCCATCTTCACCATGTTGTTCTCCACATCGAGGATCTCGATAGGATAACCGGCCAGCCGGATCCCGATGTTGGGCTGGGGGATCTCCTCCAGATATTCGAGGATCAGGCCGTTGAGGGTGCGCGGGCCGTCGATGGGCAGGTGCCAGTTCATCTCCTTGTTCAGCTCACGAATATTGGCTGAGCCTTCGACCAGATAAGAACCATCTGACTGGGGGTGGATCTCGTCGCTCGGCGCTGGCGTCATGGAGGTGGTGAAGTCGCCCACGATCTCTTCCAGAATATCGTCCAGGGTGATCAACCCCTGAATATCGCCGTATTCGTCGACGATCAGGCCAATTCGCTCCTTGTTGCGCTGGAATTTGGCCAGCTGCACGTTGAGCGGCGTTCCTTCCGGAATGAAGTAGATCTCGTCCACTTCCCGCAACAGGCTCGATTTGTTGAACTGGTCCCTGGCTACCAGCCGCAGGGCATCGCGCGCGTGTAAAAATCCGACAACGTCGTCGATATTGTCGCGATAGAGGAGGATTTTGGTGTGAGCGCAGTGGGCCAGCTGGCGCTGGATGCTCTTCCAGTCATCGTTGATGTCGATGGCGTAGATATCGCTGCGTGGCACCATGATGTCCTCGACCAGCATCTTGTCGAGATCCAGAATGCTCAAAAGCATCTCCTGATGACGCTGGGGGATCAGGTTACCCGCCTCATTGACGATAGTGCGCAGCTCCTCGGTGTTGAGGGAGTCATCCTTGTTGGGATTGATCTTCAGCATCTTGAGCAGGCCGCTGGTGATGCCGTTGATCAGCCAGACCAGCGGTGAGAGCGGCACCATCAGCCCCTTGAGGATCCAGGAGGCGGGATAGGCGATCTTCTCCGGAAACATGGCGGCCAGGGTCTTTGGCGTCACTTCACCGAATACCAGTACCACCAGGGTCAGGCCGAAGGTGGCGATGGCGACCCCGAGATCACCAAACAGCCGGATACAGACGATGGTGGCGATGGCGGAGGCGAGGATATTGACCAGATTGTTGCCGATCAGGATCAGTCCCAGCAGGCGATCGGGGCGGGCGAGCAGTTGCTCGACGCGACGTGCGGCTTTGTGTTTGGTCTGTGCCAGATGCCGCAGTTTGTAGCGGTTGATGGACATCAGGCCGGTTTCGGAACTGGAGAAAAAGGCGGAAAGAAGGATCAAGATAACGAGAACAATCAGTAATGTACTCGTTGAGATGCTGTCCAAAAAGGGCTCCTGTTGGATGGTATGGCTAAAAGAGTATAGGTGTCAGCTCAACAGCACTTCTTTGACGAAGCGACTGCCAAAGTAGGCAAGAGTCAGGATGAAGCTGCCGATCAGACTGAGCGTGATGACTTTGCGGCCGCGCCAGCCATAGGTGTGATGGCCCCACAGCAGCAACACGTAGACACACCATGCCAGGATGGAGAGCACTGCCTTGTGAGACTTGCCCTGGGCGAACATATCTTCGAGGAAGAAGAGGCCGGAGGCGATGGAGAGTGTCAGCAGCAGCACCCCTGCAGAGATCAACTGAAACAGCCGTTTTTCCACAGTCATCAGTGGCGGCATGGCTGGCAGGTTGCTGATTTTTCGAGATTTAAGCTGCTTGTCCAGACAGGCGAGCTGCAGCGCAAACAGACAGGCGATCATCAATACCGAGTAGGCCATCAGGGCGAGGCCGATGTGCAGCAACAGTTGGGGATGGGCCTCCAGATGGGTTATGTAGCGACCCGGGATCAAGGCGCTGGCAGCCAGCAACAGGGCCGAGAAGCTGTAGACCACCGGCAGCAGGATCCAGCCGTTGAAGCGTCGGGTTACGCAAGTCATGAAGCAGCTGATGATGAGGCTGACCAGCGAGGCAACGTTGAGCATGCTCAGGTTTTGACCGGAATGGGTCACCATTACTTCGCTGGCAACAGATGCACCATGGGCTACCAGTGCCAGTCCCACGCAAGCGAACAGGGGGGTGTACCCGACTTGTTTGGCATTGAGCAGCAGGTGCAGTGAGGCGATGATGGCCAGCAGATAAAACGCCAGGGCCAGAACAGAGATCACGATCATAACC
>NZ_JAAKNE010000024.1:0-45261 GCF_049170755.1 Aeromonas sp. 604176 | reverse complement strand
GAAGATACCCTGATGCGGATCTTCGCCTCCGATCGCGTGACCGGCATGATGAAGAAGCTGGGCATGGAAGAGGGCGAAGCCATCGAGCACCCATGGGTCACCAAGGCGATCGAAAACGCCCAGCGCAAGGTGGAAGGTCGCAACTTCGACATCCGCAAGAGCTTGCTGGAGTTTGATGACGTGGCCAACGACCAGCGCAAGGTGGTCTACGAGCAGCGTAACGAGCTGCTGGATACCAACGACATCTCCGAGACCATTCACGTTATCCGTGACGACGTCTACGGCGCGGTGATCGACGAGTACATCCCGCCCCAGTCTCTGGAAGAGATGTGGGATGTGCCGGGTTTGGAAGCACGCCTGAAGGCCGACTTCGCGCTGGATCTGCCGCTGCAACAGTGGCTGGCGGAAGATGACAAGCTGTATGAAGAGAAGCTGCGCGAGCGCATTCTGGACGAAGCCACCAAGCTCTATGCCCACAAGGAAGAGCTGGTCGGCAAAGAGGTGCTGCGCAACTTCGAGAAGGCGGTGATGCTGCAAACTCTGGATGGTCTGTGGAAAGAGCATCTGGCGGCCATGGATCACCTGCGTCAGGGCATCCATCTGCGCGGTTACGCCCAGAAGAACCCCAAGCAGGAGTACAAGCGCGAATCCTTCGATCTGTTCACCCAGATGCTGGAAACCCTCAAGCGCGACGTGGTCAGCATCCTGAGCCGTGTTCAGGTGCAGGAGCGCGATGTGGAAGCGATGGAAGAGCAGCAGCGCCAGCAGGCGGAAGCCGCTCCCCGCACCTATACCCACGCCGCTGCCGAGAGCCAGCTGGCCGATGAACAGGCCGCAGGCGAAGAGGGCCACACCACCTTCGTGCGCGACGAGCAGAAGGTTGGTCGCAACGATCCCTGCCCGTGCGGCTCCGGCAAGAAGTACAAGCACTGCCACGGTCAGTTGACCTGATCGACGCTATGCCATAACAGGCGGGCCAAGTGCCCGCCTTGTTTTTGCCAGAGGGTGGCAAAGTCACTAGGGTGGCGCCACTTGACGGAAAGAAATCGGATATCAGGCATCATCGGTCGCTCACCCAGCCGGAGGTTGGGCTCATCGAACGGCACGATCATGTATCGCGTGTAAAGGTAGCAAGATGGAACAGAAAAAACGGATCTGGGTGGCGGTTGGCGTCATCGAGAATGAACGGGGCGATATCTTCATCGCCAGACGCTCCTCCGATCGCCATCAGGGAGATCGCTGGGAGTTTCCCGGTGGCAAGGTGGAGTCGGGCGAGGATCTGCTCACCGCGCTGGATCGGGAGCTGTGGGAAGAGATTGGCATCCGGGTTTTGGATTGTGCCCCCTTTATGGAACTGCAGCACGACTACCCCGAGAAGCAGGTGTTGCTGGATATCTGGAAGGTGACCCGTTTCAGCGGTGAGCCGTTCGGCAAGGAGGGGCAAGAGTGTCTGTGGGTGCCGGTGGCCGAGCTGAACAACTACCACTTCCCCGATGCCAATGGCCCGATTGTAGCGCGGCTACAGGGTCTGCAGGCTTGAGCCGGTAGCAATCAACAAGCATCAAAAAAGGGCCAATCGGCCCTTTTTTGATATTGCAGAGGTGAGTGACCAGGGGCTTATAGCCACTGATCGCCCTCTTCCGGCTCCGGCAGCAGATCCGGGTTGATCTCCCCCGGGATCCGCTTCTCTTCATCGGCCCACTCGCCAAGATCGATCAGTTGGCAGCGCTTGCTACAGAAGGGGCGAAACGGGCTCTGCGGGCCCCACTCCACTTCGCTCTGGCAGGTCGGACACTTTACCTTGGTGACCATAAGCCCTCCTTAGCAGCAGGCGAGCTGGAACGGCACGTCGCCAATCGGCTGTTCTGCGGTGGGCAGAAAGCGTAGGGCGAAGCGGTTCTTGTGGCCGCTCAGGGTTGGGTAGCAGAACAGATTGCCCGGCAGCTTGATGCGGATCAGCTCGGCGCTCTCGGCGGTGTCCTGGAAGAAACCGTTGCTGGCAACCTGCTCACTGAAGCTGCCCGATTCACGCCACAGGCGCAGCAGCAGAGTGATGGCATTCATCAGCAGATTGATATCGCTCAGCCAGCCTTGCATCTGCTGGTGACGGGCAATGGCCGGTGTGCCGAGCCAGTGGTGTAGCTGCGGCACATCGAAGGCACACAGGCCACCCGGGATGGAGAAACGCTGGCGAATGGAGCCGAGCAGACGATCCTCTTTCAGGCGGGCACCCGGGCGTGGCGAGTTGAGCAGGTTGCGAGAGAGCTGGCTGCTCTCTTGCTGCATCAGTTTGATCTGCTCCAGATCGACATCGGGCAGGCTGGCCCAGTGGCTCAGACGCTGGCCGAGACGCTCCAGATCCTTGATGAGGTCGGCGCGCAGGTCACCACGCTCCAGCAACTCCTGCAGATCGAACAGCCCCTTGAAGAAGGCGATATGTGCCCAGGATTGTTCACTCTCCAGATTGTCGCGGATCTGGGAAAACAGGGACTCCAGACGAAGATAGGTCCGGCTTTTTTCATTGAGGGGGAAATCGTAAATCATGCCTAATCCTGGCCAGCCATAAACCGGCCTAGTGTACTCACACTTGGCGGCCTTGTTGAGAGGCAATTGCCAGATATGTCTCGTGCAGCGCCAAAATCCGCGTTTTAATCGCCATTTCGCTGCCATTGTGGTTTTCGATGACATCATCCGCCGCCGCGAGGCGTTCCACCCGACTCGCTTGGGCGGCGATGATGGCCTTGGCTTGCTCGGCCGATACCCCATCACGGCGACAGGTGCGCTCAATCTGGGTCGCTTCATCCACATCGATCACCAGCACCCGGTTGGCGAGGCCGGTGAGTTTGTTCTCCACCAGCAGTGGCACCACCAGCAGGCAGTAAGGAGAACTGGCCGCGGCACACTGGCGCAGCATTTCGCTGCGAATCAGCGGGTGGAGCAGGGCATTGAGCCACTCCTTGGCCTGTGGATCGCTGAAGACCCGCTCGCGCAGGGCACGACGGTCGAGTTGACCGCTCGGATCAATCACATCCGGGCCAAAATGGTCGGCGATGGCGGCAAGGGCCGGGGTACCCGGCTCGACCACTGCGCGGGCGATCACATCGGCATCCACCACCTCGATACCCAGCGCGGCAAACTGATTGGCGATAGTGGTCTTGCCGCTGCCGATACCACCTGTGATAGCAACTACATACATGGGGGCCTCTTGCTCAAAGCAGGGTAGAGAGATACCAGCGGGTGATGGTATCGCCCCATAGCAGGGCGATCCAGCCCGCTATGGCGAGGTAGGGGCCGAAGGGGATGGGCTTGCCCTGATGATGTTTTTGCAAGGCGATCAGGCTGATGCCGATCACGGCGCCGACCAGAGATGAGAGCAGCAGAATTATGGGCAGGGCCTGCCAACCGAGCCAGGCCCCCAGCGCCGCCAGCAGCTTGAAGTCACCATAGCCCATCCCCTCCTTGCCAGTGAGCAGCTTGAAAGCCCAGTAGAGGCTCCAGAGCACCAGATAGCCCGCCATGGCGCCAATCACGGCATCTGTCAGCGGCACGAAGCCACCAGCCAGATTGAACAGCAGCCCGCCCCACAGCAGTGGCAGGGTGAGCTGGTCGGGCAGCAACATCTTGTCGAGATCGATAAAGGTGAGGGCGACCAGCACCCAGGTCAGCAGCAGGGCGGCCAGCGTGCCCCAGCCCGGGGTTATGACCATTGCTACGGCGAGCGAGAGCAGGGCGGTCAGCAGCTCTACCAGCGGATAGCGGGCCGAAATAGGGGCCTGGCACTCACCACAGCGCCCCTTGAGCCAGAGCCAGCTCAACAGCGGGATATTTTCCAGTGCTGTGATGGCATGGCCGCAATGGGGGCATGCCGAGCGCGGCACCATCAGGTTGTAGCGCGGTTCGGTTGATTGCTCTTCATCGGGGGTGAAGTAGCCTCGATATTCAGCCTGCCATTCTCGTTCCAGCATGATGGGCAACCGATGGATCACCACGTTGAGAAAGCTGCCGATCATCAGGGAGAAAAGAAAAACCAGCGAGAAGTAGAGCCAGGGCAAGCTGTGAGCCAGCTCGAGAAGAAGTGTCATAACCAACCGTCAGTTATTGAATGAGGGGGAGGGCATGGTTTTGGTGCCATGCCCTGATAAATCAGCCTACCACGTCGCCAAGCTTGAAGATGGGCAGGTACATGGCAATAACCATGCCGCCGACCAGCACCCCAAGCACCACCATGATGAGGGGTTCCAGCAGGCTGGTGAGGCCATCGACCAGATCATCCACCTCCTGTTCGAATATGGTGGCGACCTTGGAGAGCATATCATCGATGGCGCCGGACTCCTCACCGATCATCACCATCTGGATCACCATATCGGGGAAGAGATCGACGGTGCGCATCGCCACGTTGATCTGCATGCCGGCCACCACCTCATTACGGATCGCCATGACGGCGGTGCGATAGACATAGTTGCCGGAGGCACCTGCTGCCGAAATCAGCGCATCTACCAGCGGAATACCGGCGGAGAAGGTGGTAGACAGGGTGCGGGCGAAGCGGGCCATGGCCGCCTTGTGCAGGATCATCCCGACCACCGGAATGGTGAGGACGAACTTGTCGGTATTGTCTTTCACCTTCTGAGAGGCCCGCCAGGCCCGCACGTAAAGGAAGATGCCAAGGGCCGTGCCACCAAAGAAGACATACCACCAGTTCTGCATAAAGCGGGAGATGCCGATAACAAACTGGGTGAACACCGGCAGCTCGGCACCGAAGCTCTTGAAGATATCCTCGAACTGTGGAATGACGAACAGCAGCAGGATGGAGGTGACCACGATGGCGACCAGAATGACCATGGTGGGGTAGAACATCGCCTTCTTGATCTTCGACTTGAGCGCTTCCGACTTTTCCCGATAGGTGGCGATACGGTCGTAGATGGTTTCCAGCGCACCGGATTGCTCCCCCGCCTCAACCAGATCGCAGTAGAGATCGTCAAAATGGCGAGGGTGGCGGCGCAACGCCTCCGACATGGGGGTTCCGGTCTCAACATCGGAGGCGATCTCACCCATCAGCTCGCGCATGGCGGCTTTCTCGTGGCTGCGGGCGATGATCTGCAGGCTCTGTACTAGTGGTACGCCGGCGGAGAGCATGGTGGTGATCTGGCGGGAGATAATCGCGATATCCATCGGCTTGATCTTGGCGCCGCCCTTGGAGAAGAGCCCCTGGGATTTTTTGGCCACCTTGGTGACGTTTACCCCCTGCTTGCGCAGCTCCGCCTTGACGGTATTGATGCTGTCAGCCTGCAGCTCGCCGGAGACCTTCTGCCCCTTGCGATTGACCCCGTGCCAGCGGAAGGCGAAGACTTTTTTCGGGGGGGTGTTCTTTTTCGTTAGGGTTGCCATCTTTGCATCCTGCAATTGGGCGGATGGTCAGGGAGCCCCTGAACCATCTGACCTGATAAATATCCTCAAACGGCTTGGCACCATCTGGTCGCTTGCTGGTAGATCATCTTGCTCGCATCTTGGCGAGGTTTAATTGGTGGTGACCCGGTTGACCTCGGCCAGGCTGGTGACACCGAGCCGTGCCTTCTCCAGTCCCGAGGTGCGCAGGGTGCGCATGCCCTCTTTCTGGGCAATCGCCGCAATTTGCAGGGAGTTGGCCCCCTGCATGATCAATTTTGCGATATTTTCCGACATTAGCATGATTTCGTAGATGCCGACTCGCCCCTTGTAGCCACCGGAACACTCCTTGCAACCAACCGGTTTGAACAGTCGCAAGCCGGCTGCCAGCTGCTGTGGGGTAAAACCCAGTTCCAGCAGCTCGGCTTCCGGCACTACCTCCGGCGCCTTGCAGTGGTCACACAGCTTGCGGGCCAGCCGTTGGGCCATGATCAGGGTGACCGAAGAGGCGATATTGAAGGCGGGCACCCCCATGTTCATCATCCGGGTCAGGGTTTCGGCAGCCGAGTTGGTATGCAGGGTCGAGAGCACCAGGTGGCCGGTTTGTGCCGCCTTGATGGCGATCTCGGCGGTTTCGAGATCCCGTATCTCCCCCACCATCACCACATCTGGATCTTGCCGCAAGAAGGAGCGCAGAGCGCTGGCAAAGGTGAGCCCCGCCTTGGGGTTGACCTGTACCTGGTTGACGCCCGGCAGATTGATCTCCACCGGATCTTCGGCGGTGGAGATGTTTACCTCGGTGGTGTTGAGAATATTGAGGCCGGTATAGAGCGAGACCGTCTTGCCCGAGCCGGTGGGGCCGGTGACCAGTATCATCCCCTGCGGTTTCGAGAGGGCTCGCAGGTACTGTGCCTTCTGGCGGTCGTCAAAGCCAAGCTGCTCGATATTGAGGCGGGCCGCCGAGGAGTCGAGCAGACGGATAACGATCTTCTCCCCCCACATGGTGGGCAGGGTGTTGACCCGCATATCCATCGACTTGTTGCGCGACAGCTTCAATTTGATGCGGCCATCCTGCGGCAGCCGCCGCTCGGCGATATCGAGCCGCGCCATCACCTTGAGGCGGGCAGAGAAGCGGTTGGCCAGATTGACCGGCGGGGTAGCGATTTCGTGCAGAATCCCGTCGATGCGAAAGCGCACCCGATACTTGAATTCGTAAGGCTCGAAGTGCAGGTCGGAGGCGCCGCGCTTGATGGCATCCATCAGGATCTTGTTGATGTACTTGACGATGGGGGCATCGTCATCGGCGGTATTGACGCTCTCGTCCAGCCTGCTGCTCTCGTCGCTTACCTCGAGGTCGGAGATCTCGGCCTCGTCGATATCCTCCATGCCGAGGGCGTCGTTTTCGCTCTCCAGCAGCTTGCCGATCGCGGCGGTAAGCTTATTCTCCTCCACCAGCAGCGCCTCGGTATGAAGGCCGAAACTGAAGCCAAAGTCCTCCAGGGCCGAGACATTGGTCGGATCCGACATGGCGATATAGAGAGTGTGGCCTTGGGTATAGATGGGCAGCACATGGTGTTTCTCAATCAGCTTCTGATTGAGGTACTTCTGCGGGATCTCGGCCAAATCGAAGGCGGCAAGATCCAGCAGAGGTACCCCATACTCCAGCTCGCAAAAATCGGCGAGCGCCTTGCTGTCGAGGATGTCGTTTTCTATCAGAAAGGTGACAAAGGGTTTGCGCTGGGCCTTGGCCTGGCTCAGATAGCGCTGGGAGTCCTCTTCACTGATCAGTGAAGAGGCGGCCAGGCTTAACGCCAGGCCGCTATTAGGGCTAGATGTCATGTATTAGCAGATGCCTGCTGTTACACAAGTCCCCCCATTGGCATCGCTGGAACCATCATGCTTCCAAGTCACTTGTTTTGTTGTCGCATCCACAGTTCCTTTAAGAATGTAAGTTGCTCCTGCTGCACTAGAACCTGAGTTTATGCCTTGAGATGTCACCGTAATTTTTACGTTAGGAGCTGTGTCTGCTGCGAGAGCCACGGCATTTACATAGCCTGCAGCAGAAGGCGCTGGAGGTATGCCGTTTGCACCTTGACTGGTACAAAGAGTATTGGTTGTGGCAATGTCTTTTGTTTGAGCACATACCTCAACAGCAGTTTTTAGTGCCCCTGTAGCTGAGATTACTTCTGAGAATTTCGCTTTTTGTGTGTACGTTTGATATGCAGGCAATGCAATCGCCGCCAGAATGGCTACGATCGCGACCACGATCATCAATTCAATAAGTGTAAAGCCTGATTGTTTCTTCATTTCGCTGTTCATGGAAAATATCCTTTTATCCTTGGTTCCTGGGAAGTGCCGGTGGAAAATCATCTGCACGTCAGTATCTTATCCGAGCTGTCAGGGGTGGCAACAGAGATTGTCTATTTTGTTAATCACACTTCTTTCATTTAGCAAAAACTTGATGCGTGTCATAAAAGAAGTGGCCTCCTATGACTCTTTCTGTGGCCGGATTAGGGTCCGTCTGTACACTCCTTTGCCGAGGGATCCTGCATAAAGAAAAGGCGCCTCTGGCGCCTTTTGCAAGTTGTTTGTCCGGTTATATCGAGTGTTTGCTCAAGCCTGTGGGGGGCGTCTCACGGTTGGATAAAGCGCATGGAGAGATCGAGTGCCCGCACATGCTTGGTGAGCGCCCCGACAGAGATAAAATCGACGCCGGTGGCGGCAAACTCGGCCAGAGTATCCAGCGTCACATTGCCGGAGACTTCGAGCTTGGCGCGGCCCTGATTGATGGTGACCGCTTCCCGCATCATGGTCACGTCGAAGTTGTCCAGCATCACGATATCGGCCTTTGCCGCCAGCGCTTGTTCGAGTTCTGTCAGTGATTCCACTTCCACCTCCACCGGTTTACCCGGATTGAGATGACGAGCCTCATTAATCGCCTCGGCAATGCCGCCGCAGGCGAGGATATGGTTCTCCTTGATGAGGTAAGCGTCGTAGAGGCCGATGCGGTGATTCTTGCCGCCGCCACAGGTGACTGCGTACTTCTGGGCGGTGCGCAGCCCAGGGATGGTTTTGCGGGTGTCGAGCAGGCGGCAGTCAGTGCCCTCCAGCTCTGCCACATAGCGCGCGGTGAGGGTGGCGACACCGGAGAGGGTCTGGACAAAGTTCAGCGCATTGCGCTCGCCGGTCAACAGCAGACGGGCAGGGCCATGGAGGCGGAACAGCTCCTGATTGGGGGAGAGCACTTCCCCATCCTGCACCTTCCACTCCACCTTCACGTCGCCGCCGAGTTGTACGAACACTTCATCCACCCAGGGCTGGCCGCAGAATACTCCTGCTTCACGGGTGATGACCCGGGCGCTGGCCATCCGGTCGGCCGGGATCAGCTGGGCGGTGATATCGGCGCTGGCGTCCGGTTGGTCCAGCGTGGTGAGGGCATCGCCCAGATCTTCGAGTAGTGCGGCGCGCACGGCGCGGCTGACATCCTGTTGAAACATGCCTTATTCCTGCAAGGGTCTGAGCAGCAGTTGCCGCTCCTTTTGAACCAGCTCCAGCCGACCGAGGGCGTTCATGCCAACCAGCACTTCGTCACCGTCTGCCGCCGGATTGATAAAGATGGCCAGATCGTACAAGGTCAATGGCCCCATCGCCAGCGTTTCGATGGTGCCGTTGCCGACCCGGATCTGCCCCGCGGCGGTATTGACCTGGCTGCTGCCATGAGCGGTCAGGCCGAGCCGCTCGGCAACCTGCTGCGGGATGGTGATACGGGTGGCGCCGGTATCGAGCAGCAGTTGCACCGGCTGGCCGTTGATGGCACCCTCCAGACGATAGTGGCCGCTCTGGTCGGCCCGCAGCAACAGCTCGCCGCTGGCGGTGACGCTGGGTTGGTTGCGGGAGTGAAAATAGAGGGTCAGCAGACCCATCAAAGAGAGCCAGGCCAGTAACCACATCCAGCGTGCCGTGTGCTGCATACCCCATCCATATCGAGCGGAAGATGACCCAGCCTAACATACCATTTCCCTTGGATTCAGTGAGTTGGTGCCGGATTGCCTATCAGGTATCTTCGTTTTCTCGCCATTTATCAGCCAACTCGAGTAGCCGATGACTCAACTCGCTTCGCAACCTTGTTTCTCTATCGATGCCGCTGGCTGGTGCCAGCAGGCGCGCCGGGTGCCTTCTCCCCATCACAACGAACGGGCCGCGCCGGATGATATCTCCCTGCTGGTGGTGCATGGCATCAGCCTGCCGCCGGGGGAGTTTGGCGGTCCCTTTATCGACGATCTCTTTATGGGGCGACTCGACCCGGAGGCTCACCCCTATTTTGCCGGTATCCATCAGCTGAGGGTCTCGGCCCACTGCCTGATCCGCCGTGATGGCGAGCTGGTGCAGTATGTGCCATTCGGCGCGCGCGCCTGGCACGCTGGTGTCTCGAGCTGGCAGGGGAGGGAGGCATGCAATGACTTCTCCATCGGCATCGAGCTGGAAGGGACTGACGAAATCCCCTACACCGAGGCTCAATACCGGGCATTGGCAGGGCTCACTCGAGCCATCTCGGAGCGCTATCCGGCCATCACCCACGAAAAAATTGTCGGCCATTGCGATATCGCGCCAGGGCGCAAGACGGATCCCGGAGCCAGTTTCCAGTGGGATTACTACCGGCAACTACTAAACAGCTAAAGTAAACATTCAAATTTAGTTTGGATTTTAAAATCAATGGCTTGCCTATCTGGCAGGCCATTTTTGTCTCTGGTTGCGCAAATGTTATTTGTGAGCGAAGTCAAGAATATTGGTCAGACCATTTTCTATGAGCTAAATCATGTTTCCCCTGCTTTACCTCTTAAGTGGCAGGGCTGATTCTTGACTCAGATCATCTTTTGAGTGGACTTTTCAAAAGGCCTCTGCTAATTTTCGCCCCATCCATGAAATTGGTAATACCAATT
Source organism: Aeromonas sp. 604176 (assembly GCF_049170755.1). Classification (NCBI taxonomy): domain Bacteria; kingdom Pseudomonadati; phylum Pseudomonadota; class Gammaproteobacteria; order Aeromonadales; family Aeromonadaceae; genus Aeromonas; species Aeromonas sp. 604176. The sequence continues at coordinate 34,939 of NZ_JAAKNE010000024.1, read as the reverse complement.
TAACAAAGTAGCCTCATGCCCTATCGCAAGATTACGCAACCCAAGTTGGCCGACTCCATTGTCGCCGAGCTGGAACAGATGATTCTGGAAGGCAGCCTGCAGCCGGGACAGAAATTGCCTCCCGAGCGGGAACTCGCCATCCAGTTTCAGGTATCGCGCCCCTCCCTGCGCGAAGCCATCCAGCGACTGGAAGCGCGCGGATTGCTTTATCGCCGTCAGGGCGGCGGCACTTATGTGCAGAATGCCCTGAGCAAGGGGATCGCCGATCCTCTGTTCGAACTGCTCAGTACCCACCCGGAAGCCCAGTATGACCTGCTGGAGTTTCGCCACGCGCTGGAAGGCATCTGTGCCTACTACGCGGCCTTGCGGGGAACAGGGTCTGATTTCGAGCGCATTCGTCAGGTACAAATCACCATTGAAGAGGCGGGCCAGTCGGGCTCGCTGGTGGCCGAATCGGCAGCCGTCACCCAGTTTTATCTGGCGGTGGCCGAGGCGTCCCACAACGTGGTGCTGCTGCACCTGCTGCGGGCCATGAGCCCGATGCTCGAGCAGAACATTCTGCAGAATAACGAGATTTTGAATCGCCGCCCGGGAGTGGTAGCTAAGATACGTCGCCATCGCGCGAATCTGATCGAGGCTATTCTTTCGGGGGCTCCGGAGCGGGCCAGAACAGCTTGTCATGAGCATCTGGCCTTTATCGAGGACACCTTGTTGGATATGCAGAGGGAAGACAGCCGGATCCAGCGATCCATGCGTCGGATCCGTCAGCAGGAAAACTAATCCCACAAGGCTTTATTGTCGAATGCTTGCGCCCTTCGCCGTGCAATGCCGTGCAATCACAACAACATAGGAACCAGCCATGTCTGATATCCTGAAGAACGATGTGGACCCGATAGAAACGCTGGAGTGGCTTGCCTCTCTGGAATCCCTGCTGCGTGAAGAGGGTCCGCAACGCGCTCAGTTCATCCTTGAACAGTTGGCCGAGAAAGCCCGCGCAAGCGGTGTGGACGTGGCTGCCAAGGCAAATCGCGATTACATCAACACCATCCCGTCCAGCGATGAGCCGGACTACCCGGGTGACCTGGAGATGGAACGCCGCATTCGCGCCATCATCCGCTGGAACGCCATGATGATCGTGCTGCGCGCCTCCAAGAAAGACCTGGACCTGGGTGGTCACATGTCTTCCTTCGCTTCTTCTGCGACCATCTATGATGTCTGCTTCAACCACTTCTTCCGTGCTCGCAACGAGAAGGATGGTGGTGATCTGGTTTACTTCCAGGGTCACATCTCCCCGGGCATCTATGCTCGCGCCTTTGCTGAAGGTCGTCTGACCGAAGAGCAGCTGGACAACTTCCGTCAGGAAGTAGACGGCAAGGGTCTGCCTTCCTACCCGCACCCGAAACTGATGCCGGACTTCTGGCAGTTCCCGACCGTATCCATGGGTCTGGGCCCCATCGCCGCCATCTATCAGGCTCGCTTCCTGAAGTACCTGACCGACCGTGGCATCAAGGATTGCTCCGAGCAGACCGTTTACGCCTTCCTGGGTGACGGCGAGATGGACGAGCCGGAAGCCAAAGGTGCCCTGACCGTTGCCGTGCGTGAAAAGCTCGACAACCTGGTATTCGTGGTTAACTGCAACCTGCAGCGTCTGGATGGTCCGGTTGTCGGTAACGGCAAGGTCATCAACGAGCTGGAAGGCCTGTTCGCTGGCGCCGGTTGGGATGTCACCAAGGTTATCTGGGGTCGCAAGTGGGATGAGCTGCTGCGCAAGGATACTTCCGGCAAGCTGATCCAGCTGATGAACGAGACCGTGGACGGTGACTACCAGACCATGAAGTCCCGCGACGGTGGCTACATCCGCGAGCACTTCTTCAATCGTTATCCGGAAACTGCCGCGCTGGTCAAAGACATGACCGACGAGGAGATCTTCGCCCTGAACCGCGGTGGTCACGATCCTCGCAAACTGTTCGCTGCGTTCAACAAGGCGACCCAGACCAAGGGCAAGCCGACCGTTATTCTGGCCAAGACCATCAAGGGTTACGGCATGGGTGAAGCGGCTGAAGGCAAGAACATCGCTCACCAGGTCAAGAAGATGGAGCTGGACTCCGTGCGTCACCTGCGTGACCGCTTCAACCTGCCGGTGGCCGACGAGCAGCTGGCCGATCTGCCGTACCTGAAGATCGAAGAGGGCAGTGAAGAGCACAAGTACCTGCATGCTCGTCGTGCAGCCCTGAAAGGCTATCTGCCGACCCGTCTGCGCGAAAGCACCACCAAGCTGGAAATCCCGGCGCTGGATGCCTTCGGCCCGCTGTTGGGCGAGCAAGCGCGCGAAATCTCCACCACCATGGCGTTCGTGCGTTCCCTAAACGTGATGCTGAAAGACAAGTCCATCGGCAAGCGCATCGTTCCGATCCTCGCTGACGAAGCCCGTACCTTCGGTATGGAAGGTCTGTTCCGCCAGATCGGTATCTACAGCCCGCACGGTCAGCAGTACACCCCGCAAGACCGCGACATCGTCTCCTACTACAAGGAAGACAAGCAGGGTCAGGTTCTGCAAGACGGTATCAACGAGCTGGGCGCCATGTCCTCCTGGCTGGCTGCTGCGACCTCTTACAGCACCAACGATTGCCCGATGATCCCGTTCTACATCTACTACTCCATGTTCGGCTTCCAGCGGATCGGCGACATGGCGTGGGCAGCCGGTGACCAGCAAGCCCGTGGCTTCCTGCTGGGTGCAACCTCCGGTCGTACTACCCTGAACGGCGAAGGTCTGCAGCACGAAGATGGTCACAGCCACATCCTGGCGAACACCATCCCGAACTGCATCTCTTACGACCCGTCCTATGCCTATGAAGTGGCGGTGATCGTACAGGACGGCCTGCGCCGCATGTACGGTGAGAACCCGGAGAACGTGTTCTACTACATCACCACCCTGAACGAGAACTACGCCATGCCGGCCATGCCGGAAGGCGCCGAGGAAGGCATCCGCAAGGGTATCTACAAGCTGGAATCCGTCGCCGGTGCCAAGGCGAAAGTTCAGCTGCTGGGTTGTGGTTCCATCCTGGGGCACGTGCGCAAGGCTGCCCAGATCCTGGCCAGCGAGTACGGCATCGGTTCCGATGTGTTCAGCGTCACCTCCTTCAACGAGCTGGCCCGTGACGGTCAGGACGCGGATCGCTGGAACATGCTGCACCCGACCTCTGAAGCGCGTGTTCCCTACATCGCTCAGGTACTGGGTTCCGAAGCCACCATCGCTGCGACCGACTACATGAAGTCCTTCGCCGATCAGGTTCGCGCCTTCGTTCCGACCGAGAACTACCGCGTGCTGGGTACCGACGGTTACGGCCGTTCCGACAGCCGTGCCAACCTGCGTCGTCACTTCGAAGTGAACGAGTTCTACGTGGTGGTTGCTGCTCTGACCGAACTGGCCAAGCGCGGTGAGGTAGACAAGCAGGTTGTGGCCGACGCCATCGCCAAGTACGGCATCGATGCCGACAAGGTCAACCCGCTGTACGCGTAAGTGGATCAAGGGTCGCGCCGTCATGCGGCGCGACCCTGCCAGGATTTAAAACGGTTAACGCGAGATGTGCGTGGCGGCATCAACCAGTCACGCGGATCGACGCAAGAGGATAAAGCACAATGTCCAAACAGATTATGGTGCCGGATATCGGCGCCGATGAAGTTGAAGTCACCGAGATCATGGTGGCCGTGGGTGACAAGGTCGAGCTGGACCAGTCCATCATCGCGGTAGAAGGCGACAAGGCCTCCATGGAAGTACCGGCCCCGTCTGCCGGTATCGTTAAAGAGATCCTGATCAAGGTAGGCGACAAGGTTGCCACCGGTTCCCAGATCATGATCTTCGAAGCCGAAGGCGCTGCCGCCCCTGCTGAAGTGGCTGCACCGGCTGCCGCTGCTCCGGCCGCCGCACCTGCCGCTGCCGTGCGCAAAGATGTGCACGTACCGGACATCGGTGACGACGAAGTGGACGTGACTGAAATCATGGTTGCCGTGGGCGACATGGTTGAAGCCGACCAATCCATCATTGCCGTGGAAGGTGACAAGGCCTCCATGGAAGTGCCAGCGCCGTTTGCCGGTCGCGTGGTCGAGATCAAGGTTGCCGCTGGTGCCAAGGTCTCTACCGGTTCTCTGGTGATGGTATTTGAAGTGGCTGGCGCTGCGCCTGCTGCCGTTGCTGCTCCGGCTCAAGCTGCCGCGCCCGTGGCTGCTGCCCCGGTTGCCGCCGCTGCCAAAGAGGTCAACGTACCGGATATCGGTGGCGACGAAGTGGAAGTCACCGAGATCATGGTTGCCGTGGGTGACAAGGTTGAAGCTGACCAGTCCCTGATCGCCGTGGAAGGTGACAAGGCCTCCATGGAAGTGCCTGCGCCGTTCGCCGGTGTGGTCAAAGAGATCAAGGTGAAAGCGGGTGACAAGGTCTCCACCGGTTCCCTGATCATGGTCTTCGAAGTGGCTGGCGCTGCTCCTGCTGCCGCGCCGGTTGCTCAAGCTGCCGCCCCGGTCGCTGCAGCCCCTGTTGCCGCTGCTCCGGCTCCGGTTGCCCAGGCGGCTGCCGCTGCGACCGATTTCGTTGCCAACGACGCTTATGTACACGCCTCTCCGGCGGTACGCCGTCTGGCGCGCGAGTTCGGCGTCAACCTGGCCAAGGTGAAGGCCTCCGGTCGCAAGGGCCGCATCGTCAAAGAAGACGTGCAAGCCTACGTGAAGGATGCCATCAAGCGTGCCGAGTCCGCTCCTGCCTCTGCTGGCGTAGCCGGTGGCAACGGTCTGGGCGTCCTGCCGTGGCCGAAAGTAGACTTCAGCAAGTTCGGTGATGTGGAAGAGGTCGAGCTGACCCGCATCCAGAAGATCTCCGGTCCGAACCTGCACCGCAACTGGGTCATGATCCCTCATGTCACCCAGTTCGACGAAGCCGATACCACCGAGCTGGAAGCGTTCCGCAAAGAGCAGAATGCGATGCTCGAGAAGCAGAAGGCAGACGTGAAGATCACCCCGCTGGTGTTCATCCTGAAAGCCGCCGCCAAGGCGCTGGAAGCCCACCCGCGCTTCTGCAGCTCCCTGTCCGAAGATGGCAGCAAGCTGATCATGAAGAAGTACATCCACATCGGTGTGGCGGTAGATACCCCCAACGGTCTGGTTGTGCCCGTGGTGCGCGATGTTAACAAGAAGGGCATCATGGAGCTGTCTCGCGATCTGGCCGAGATCTCCAAGAAGGCCCGTGCCGGCAAGCTGACCGCTGCCGACATGCAGGGCGGTTGCTTCACCATCTCCAGCCTGGGTGGCATCGGCGGTACCAGCTTTACCCCGATCGTCAACGCGCCGGAAGTGGCCATCCTCGGTGTTTCCAAGTCCGAGATGAAGCCGAAGTGGAACGGCAAAGAGTTCGCGCCGCGCCTGATGCTGCCGCTGGCTCTGAGCTACGACCACCGCGTGATCGATGGTGCCGATGGGGCTCGCTTCATCACCACCATGAACGGCGTGCTGTCCGACATTCGTCGACTGGTCCTGTAAGTGAGAGGGCGGGCCCAGAGCCTGCCCTTTTTACTTCTCATTTCATTAACATGATCGTAAACTTGCCCCGTTTTTTTCACGGCTGCAGCCACCCGTTCCGGTATAAGACTGCGCTGTCCGGGGATATAAGAACGACAAAGAGGTCATGATGAGTAAAGAAATCAAAACCCAGGTCGTAGTACTGGGTGCTGGCCCTGCCGGTTATTCCGCTGCTTTCCGTGCAGCCGATCTGGGTCTGGATACTATTATCGTCGAGCGTTACTCCACCCTGGGTGGCGTCTGCCTGAACGTGGGCTGCATCCCCTCCAAGGCGCTGCTGCACGTTGCCAAAGTGATTGAAGAAGCCAAGGCGCTGGCCGAGCACGGCATTGTCTTCGGTGCCCCGCAGACCGACATCGACAAGATCCGTCTGTGGAAAGAGAAGGTTATCAACCAGCTGACCGGCGGTCTGGCTGGCATGGCCAAGATGCGTAAAGTTCAGGTTGTTAACGGCTTGGGTAAATTTACCGGCCCGAACACCCTGGAAGTTGAAGGTGCCGACGGCAAGACTACCGTGACCTTCGACAACGCCATCATCGCGGCCGGTTCCCGTCCGGTGAAGCTGCCGTTCATTCCCCACGATGACCCGCGCGTATGGGACTCTACCGATGCGCTGGAGCTGAAAACCGTTCCTGGCAAACTGCTGGTTATCGGTGGCGGCATCATCGGTCTGGAGATGGGTACCGTTTACTCCTCTCTGGGTTCCGAGATCGACGTGGTGGAATTTGCCGACCAGCTGGTTCCGGCTGCCGACAAAGACATCGTCAAGATCTATACCAAGCGTGTGGCCAAGAAATTCAACATCATGCTGGAGACCAAGGTCACCGCAGTTGAAGCGCGCGAAGACGGCCTGTACGTCTCCTATGAAGGCAAGCACGCCCCGGCCGAGCCGGTTCGTTACGACAACGTGTTGGTTGCCGTAGGCCGTGTGCCGAACGGCAAGATGCTGGATGCCGAGAAGGCAGGCGTTGCCGTGACCGAGCGCGGTTTCATCGAGGTGGACAAGCAGCTGCGTACCAACGTGGCGCACATCCACGCCATCGGTGACATCGTTGGTCAGCCGATGCTGGCACACAAAGGTGTTCACGAAGGTCACGTTGCCGCCGAAGTTATCGCCGGCAAGAAGCACTACTTCGACCCGAAAGTGATCCCGTCCATCGCCTACACCGAGCCAGAGATGGCATGGGTTGGTCTGACCGAGAAGGAAGCCAAGCAACAGGGCCTGAACTTCGAAGTCGCCACCTTCCCGTGGGCTGCTTCCGGTCGCGCCATCGCGTCCGACTGCTCCGACGGTATGACCAAGCTGATCTTCGACAAGGAGAGCGGCCGCGTCATCGGTGGTGCCATCGTGGGTACCAACGGCGGTGAACTGCTGGGTGAAATCGGTCTGGCCATCGAGATGGGTGCTGACGCCGAAGATATCGCGCTGACCATCCACGCTCACCCGACTCTGCACGAGTCCGTGGGTCTGGCTGCCGAAGTGTTCGAAGGCTCCATCACCGACCTGCCGAACGCCAAGGCCAAGAAGAAAAAGTAATCTTCTGCCATCTTCATGAAAAAGCCGCTCATTTGAGCGGCTTTTTGTTTTCGGGGTTTGGCTAAGAGGTTAGCAGCGCCCCTTCTTGGCCTGACCGGGCGGGCAGAAGGTGCCATAACCGCCACCACTGCCGTCACTGACCCGGATCCGGGTATCGTCTACGCTCACGTCAGCGCCGTGTACCCGCACCGGCCCGTTGCTGCAGGCGCTGAGCACTCCTCCCAGCAACACCATCACTATCAGTTTGCCCATAACTCCTCCTCATATTTCCCTGATTATGAGGCATTTCGAGAGCCGCATAACGGCGGTTGAATGGCCGTGCGTCACCGTTTGCCGTGGCTATGACAGAGGGTGCCGCAGCGCCCTCTGGTGAGTCTTCATAAGTGGGATGCAGACTACAGCCGGAAGTTGCCAACCAGCTTGTCCAGCTGACCGGAGAGCTGCTGCAGGCTGCGGCTCGATTCGGTCAGCTGGTGGGCGATATCGGCGGTCTCCATGGTGAGCTGGTTGATATCTTCCACGTTGCGGTTGATCTCGCCGACCACGCTGGACTGCTCCTCGGTGGCGGTGGCGACCTGGATGTTCATGTCGTTGATCTGGGTGATGTGGGCGGTGATCTGGCCGAGGGCTGCGTTGGCCTCATCGGCCTGGCTCACCACCTCCAGACTCTGGTTGCACCCCTGTGCCATGGCGCTGACGGCGCGGGCACTCTGCTCCTGCAAGCGGTTGATCATCCCCTGTATCTCGGCGGTCGAGGCGGCGGAGCGGTTGGCCAGATTGCGCACTTCATCTGCCACCACGGCGAAACCGCGACCCTGTTCACCGGCGCGAGCGGCCTCGATGGCGGCGTTCAGTGCCAGCAGGTTGGTCTGTTCCGAAATACTGCGAATGGTTTCGAGGATGCTGCCGATGGAGTCGGTCTGGCTCGCCAGCGACTCGATGACCCCAGCCACCTGCTCAATCTCGCCGGAGAGGTCGACGATGCCGTGGCGCGCCTGCGCTACCACTACTGCCCCTGCATCGGCCTGATCGTTGGCCTGTCTGGCTACTTCGGCTGCCAGCGAAGCGTTACCGGCGATCTCGCTCACCGTGGCCCCCATTTCGTGGATAGCGGTGGCCACCTGCACGGTGCGGTCACGCTGGGCAGTACAGTTGTGCTGGGTCAGCTGCGCCTTGTTGGCCACCTCGTTGGCGGTGGCCGCGAGCTGGCGGGAGTTCTCCGCCACCTGCTCGATGGAGCCGTGGATCTTGGCGACGAAGTTGTTGAAACCGGTGGCGACCTGACTCAGTTCGTCACGTCCTTCCACTTTCAGGCGCTGGGTGAGATCCCCATCGCCGCTGCCCAGCTCCTTGAACAGGCGGGCCAACTCGTTGAGCGGGCGGCTGACCGAGCCTGCCAGCAGCATCCCCATCAGCCCCATGGCCAGCGCAATCACCAGCGAGATCATCAGGATCTCGTTGCGGGTCTGATCCAGCTCGGCATAGATCTCGGCTTCTGGCACCTGGGCCACCAGATACCAGTCGAGCAGTGGGATATAGCTGCTGGCCAGTACCATGGACTCGCCATTGACTTCGGCGTTGATGACGGCAAAGGGACGTTTGGCCAGCAGGCTGCCGGTATCACCGCTGGCAATGTTGCCAAGCGTGTCACGCTCGATGCGGTTGGCCTCGGGGTGCAGCTTCACCTTGCCGCTGCCATCGACCATAAAGACGATGCCGCTCTCTTCCAGCCGGAAGTTGGAGACCATGGTCACCATGGTGTCGAGGGATTTGGCAAAGCCGGCCAACCCGCGCCCGTTGAGCTGCTGGAAGTTGACGAACAGCTTCACCTCGCCGTTGCTCTCGCGGAAGATGCTGAGGGTCATCTCCTTCTGGCTCTTGGTGTAGTCATAGAACCAGGCATCTTGCGTGGGGGTCAGGTTGCGCAGAAAGCCATCCTGGTTGTAGTAGGCGGCACTCTGACGATCGGCGAAGGAGGCGGTCACCAGACCATACTGGTTGGCCACATCCTTGAGCTGGTTGATGAGGATTGGCTCCTGCTCTTTGGGCATGCCCCGATCCACCCAGTCGAGGATGAAGCGGTCGGTGGCCAGTTGGCGTGCGGCCTGGGCGATGCCGTGGAGATCCTGTTCAATCTCCTTGCTGATCCGCTGGGTCAGGTTGGGGAGCTCCTGTTCGAACATCCGGTTTTCGATCAGTTGCTGGGCCGAGCGTTGGCTGAAGTAGCCTACCAGCAGGCAGGAGACGACCACGGCCAGAGTGACCGTGGCCAGTATTTTCTGTTTAAGAGTGAGGGTTGCCAGCATAAAGGTGCTCAAAAGGTTGAGATTGACGACGCTCATATTAGCGGCAGCGCGGCGCTACCCATGAGGCTTGCAGCCCTTTATTTGCGGATTACGTTTGCGCTCACAGGGGCGGCGGCGTGCCCCTTCGCCATGCAGCACAGGCGGGATGCGGATTGACGGTTGCGCTAACTGCCGGGCCCCTTATAGTAGAGGCCATCCTTGGTGACTGACCCTCTGAATAATATGGAAAATATGATGCGCAGCTTAGGTGCGGGATGGACCCGTCTGCTTTTGGTGATGCTGGCGGCCTGCCCGCTGCTGGCTGTGGCGGCACAGGGGGATCGCCCGAAGATTGCGGTGGTGCTCAGTGGCGGCGGCGCCAAGGGATCGGCCCATATCGGCATCCTCAAGGTGCTGGAGCAGAAACGGATTCCGGTCGACATCATAGTCGGCACCAGCATGGGCTCTTATGTGGCGGGGATGTACGCCATGGGGCTCAGTGCCGAGGAGGTGGAGCGCACTACCCTGGCCATCGACTGGAACAAGGGCTATCAGGACAAGGTGGGCCGCGACGAGCTGTCGTTGCGTAAAAAGCAGCAGAACGAGCAGTATCAGCTGCGCACCGATATCGGGGTGAATGGCGACACCACCCAGCTGCCGGACGGTTTTTTCCAGGGCCAATCCATGGCCAGCCTGCTGCGGGGGGCCACCTCCAACCTGCCGGTACAGGAGAGCTTCGACGATCTCCCCATTCCCTACCGCGCCATGGCGACCGACATGGAGACGGTCACCCCCTTTGTGCTGGATCGCGGCAGCCTGGCCAAGGCAATGCAGGCCTCCATGTCCATTCCCGGTGCCCTCAAGCCGGTGGAGTGGGAGGGGCACATCCTGGCGGACGGCGGTAGCGTCAACAACATGCCGGTGGATGTCGCCAAGGCAATGGGGGCCGACGTGGTGATCGCGGTGGATATCGGTGCCAAGCTGCGTACCCGTGAATCACTCAAGTCAGGGTTGGCGATGATCGACCAGCTCACCACCTACATGACCCAGGTGGGTACCGACAAGCAGAAGGCGCTGATGGGGCCGAAAGACATACTGATCGCTCCCGAGTTTGGCGATATGGGGATCGCCGACTTTGCCCGCATGCCGGAGGGGATCAAAATGGGTGAGGCGGCGGCGTACAAGGCGTCGCTGCAACTCGATAAGCTGTCGCTCACCAAGGCGCAGTACAACGCCTATCGCAACCAGAAGCTGAGCCGCCGTGCCGAGCGAAGTGGTCAACCCGCCTACTTCATCGACAAGGTGGAGATCATCAACAAGTCGCGCCTCTCCGACGAGACGGTGCACGCCATGCTGAAGGTTCGGCCGGACAAGATCCAGACCAACGAGAGTCTGGAGGCTGGCATTCGCCGCCTCTATGCGCTGGAGTCGTTTGACCGCATCACCTATGAAGTGGAGGAGCGCGATGGGGAGAACGTGCTGGTAGTGGATGCCAGCGAGAAGAACTGGGGGCCTGGTTACCTCAACTTCCAGTTCGGTTTCACCGATGACTTCGAGAATACCTCCAACTACAACGTCGGCATGTCCTACACCCTCACCAACGTCAACGAGTGGGGGGCCGAGTGGTTGACCGAGGCATCACTGGGCACGGCCAAACATATCAAGACCGACTTCTATACACCGCTGGAGCCCTCCCAGACCTTCTATGGCGAGGCGAGCCTGGCCTATGACCAGACCCAGAGAAGCCTCTTTAATCCGGATCCGGACGAACCGATATTTACCTATCTCGATACCGAGTACTCCTTCTTCAGCGCCGATCTGGCGGTCGGCTGGAATCGTCAGCCCTGGAGCCGCCTGTCTATGGGGCTGGAAGGGCAGACGGGCAGTATCGAGATCAAAAACTTCAAAGAGCTGCAAGGGGATGCCACGGCGTGGGGCCCCTATGTCCGCTTTGAACACGACAATCTGGATAGCCGCTATTTCCCCTATCAGGGGGTGAAGTGGGATATGAAACTGGGCCACTCCCACGTCAGTGTGGATGGACTCGAGTCGGCAGATGGCCGCAGTGAAGGCTGGAATTATCAACTCTCCATGATCAAGCCCTGGTCATGGGACAGGCACAGCCTCAACCTGATCCTCGAAGGGGGTGGCTCGGGCAGTGAAGAGGTGGTGCCACTGCATATTCAGGATCTGGGCGGGCTGTTCCGCCTCTCAGGTTTCCAGCGCTACCAGCTGAGCGGTCGCTACAGCCTGTTTGGTGGCCTGCGTTACATCTATCGGGTGGCAGACAATGACTTCGGTGCCCTCAAGATGCCGCTCTATCTGGGGGGATCTCTGGAGCAGGGCGGGGTCTGGAACAAGGGGGAGGATATCAGTCTGGAGAGCTCGTTTACCGCCGGGTCGGTTTATGTCGGGGTGGAGAGCTTCCTCGGCCCTGTGTTCCTCGGCTACGGCATGGCGGAGGGGGGCAATGACGTCTTCTATCTGCAATTGGGCAGTACGTTCGAATAATGCCGAAATGATGCCAATTTGTTAACTCTGGTTGAGGGCGTTCAATTAATTTTCAAAAAACACCAGTCTGTTTAATTGGTTACGATTTTGTGGTGAATAAGCAAACAGGGTTTGGATTTTAATTAGTCGTTAAAACTTATATAGTGGGGAGCACCCTACGGGGTGTCCCGCAAGGACGATCGCCGCGAGCCTGGGCGAACCCCAAAAAAAGACCAAAGAGGAATTAGTCGTGCTTGAAACATATCGTAAACACGTCGCAGAACGTGCCGCCGAGGGCGTGGTTGCCAAACCTCTGGATGCAGAGCAGGTCGCCGCCCTGGTTGAGCTGCTCAAGAACCCGCCCGCTGGCGAAGAAGACTTTCTGAAAGAGCTGTTGTCCTCCCGTATTCCCCCCGGTGTTGATGAAGCGGCCTATGTCAAAGCCGGTTTCCTCACCGCCGTCGCCAAGGGCGAAGCCCACTCTCCCATCCTGACTGCCGCCGAAGCCGTTGAACTGCTGGGCACCATGCAGGGTGGTTACAACATTCAACCGCTGATCGACCTGCTGGATCACGCCACCCTGGCGCCGCTTGCCGCCAAGGGGCTCTCCCACACCCTGCTGATGTTTGACTCCTTCCACGACGTGGAAGAGAAGGCCAAGGCGGGCAATGTCCACGCCAAACAGGTGATGCAGTCCTGGGCTGATGCCGAGTGGTTCCTCTCCCGCCCGGAGCTGGCCGAGAAGATCACCGTCACCGTGTTCAAGGTGACTGGCGAAACCAACACCGACGACCTCTCTCCGGCACCGGACGCCTGGTCCCGCCCGGACATTCCGCTGCACGCGCTGGCGATGCTGAAAAACGCCCGTCCCGGCATTACCCCGGACAAGGATGGCGCCGTCGGCCCCATCAAGACCATCGATGCCCTGAAAGAGAAAGGCTTCCCGCTGGCCTATGTGGGTGACGTGGTCGGTACCGGTTCTTCCCGTAAATCCGCCACCAACTCGGTGCTCTGGTTTATGGGTGACGACATTCCGTTCGTGCCGAACAAGCGCGCTGGCGGTGTCTGTCTGGGTGGCAAGATTGCCCCGATCTTCTTCAACACCATGGAAGATGCCGGCGCACTCCCTATCGAAGTGGACGTCTCCAAGCTGGAAATGGGCGATGTGATCGACATCTACCCCTATGCCGGCAAGATCTGCAAACACGGCACCGAACAGGTGCTGGCGCAGTTTGAACTGAAAACCGACGTGCTGATCGACGAAGTGCGCGCCGGTGGCCGTATCCCGCTGATCATCGGCCGCGGCCTGACCGACAAGGCCCGCGAAGCGCTGGGGCTGCCGTTCTCTACCGTATTCCGTCGCTCGCAGCCGGTGGCCGATACCGGTAAAGGCTTCACCCTGGCCCAGAAGATGGTGGGCAAGGCGTGCGGCGTGAAGGGCATTCGCCCGGGCACTTACTGCGAGCCCAAGATGACTACGGTCGGCTCCCAGGACACCACGGGCCCGATGACCCGCGACGAGCTCAAAGATCTGGCCTGCCTCGGCTTCTCCGCCGATCTGACCATGCAGTCCTTCTGCCACACCGCGGCCTATCCGAAGCCCATCGACGTACAGACCCACCACACCCTCCCGGACTTCATCATGAACCGCGGCGGTGTGAGCTTGCGTCCGGGTGACGGCGTCATCCACTCCTGGCTGAACCGCATGCTGCTGCCGGATACCGTGGGTACCGGTGGTGACTCCCACACCCGTTTCCCCATCGGCATCTCCTTCCCGGCGGGCTCCGGTCTGGTGGCTTTCGCCGCCGCTACCGGCGTGATGCCGCTGGACATGCCGGAATCCGTGCTGGTGCGCTTCAAGGGCGAGCTGCAGCCGGGCATCACCCTGCGTGATCTGGTCCATGCCATCCCCTACGCCGCCATCCAGAAAGGGCTGCTGACCGTCGAGAAAGCGGGCAAGAAGAACATCTTCTCCGGTCGCATCCTCGAGATCGAAGGTCTGCCGACCCTGAAAGTGGAACAGGCATTCGAACTGGCGGACGCCAGCGCCGAGCGCTCCGCTGCCGGTTGCACCATCAAGCTGGATAAAGAGCCGATTATCGAGTATCTGAAGTCCAACATCGTGATGCTGAAATGGATGCTCTCCGAAGGCTACGGTGACGTGCGCACCATCACCCGTCGCATCAAGGGGATGGAAGAGTGGCTGGCCAACCCGACCCTGATGGAAGCGGACAAGGATGCCGAGTACGCCGAAATCATCGAGATCGATCTGGCCACCATCAAGGAGCCGATCCTGTGTGCGCCGAACGATCCGGACGATGCCCGTCTGCTGAGCGACGTGGCTGGCGACAAGATCGACGAGGTGTTCATCGGTTCCTGTATGACCAACATCGGTCACTTCCGTGCCGCCGGCAAACTGCTCGAGAAGTATCAGGGCGAGCTGCCGACCCGTATGTGGATCGCACCGCCCACCAAGATGGACAAGGATCAGCTGACCGAAGAGGGCTACTACGGCATCTTTGGTCGCGTCGGTGCCCGCATCGAGATCCCGGGCTGCTCCCTCTGCATGGGCAACCAGGCGCGGGTAGCGGAAGGGGCCTCCGTGGTTTCTACCTCCACCCGTAACTTCCCGAACCGTCTGGGTAAAGGTGCCAACGTCTATCTGGCCTCAGCAGAGCTGGCCGCCGTTGCCGCCATCCTCGGCAAGATCCCGACCGTGGCGGAGTACCTGCAGTACGCCAAGGCGCTCGATGCCACTGCGGCAGATACTTACCGCTACCTCAACTTCAACGAGATCGCCTCCTACACCAAGAAGGCCGATGCGGTGATCCTGCAACAAGCTGTCTGAGTGAATGGCAGAGAGAGCCCTTTCAGGGGCTCTGTGTAGGCCAATAAAAATGCCGCGTAGCTACGCGGCATTTTTCATTTATGGGGATCTTGCATTCATACGGACGGTTAGAGTCGGGTCATCGCCTCTCTCTTGTCACCAGTCATAACGAAGTGAAGTTCCCCTCCGGCCCTGATCTCGCTGTGCTCGAAGGTCAGATCCCCCGATAGCGGCTTGTCGTTGATGGTGACAGACTTCACGTACTTGTTGTGAGGGCTGTTGTTGTCGGCGGTGATCCTGAAGGTCCCGTCCTTCACCGCGATCGTCACCTCATCGAACAGTGGGCGGCCGATGCTGTAGTGCAGGGAGGCAGGGGTCACCTGATAGAACCCCATGGCCGACATGATGTACCAGGCTGACATCTGCCCCACGTCTTCGTTGCCGATCAGGCCCGTTGGCTTGGTGGTATAGAACTCGTTCATGATCCGATCGAGATACTCCTGAGTTTTCCACGGTTCATCGGTCATGTTGTAGAGGTAGGGGATATGGTGGGATGGTTCATTGCCATGCATGTACTGGCCGATATAGCCAGTCAGATCAGGCAAGACCTCCCCGGTGTTTGATGAGCGGGCATTGAATAGTTCATCGAGATCCTCGCGCAGACCCTTTTCTCCACCCACTTCCTGTTTGAGCCACTGGAAGGCATGCAGTGGCTGGAATTTCCATTGCCAGCTGTTGCCCTCGGTGTAGGCGAACTCGTCCACATAGTAGGGATCAAACGGCAATAGCGGACAGACGCGCATCTCTACGCTGGTACCATCCGGCTTGTTGACCATTTCCAGCTTGCAGTCAGGTGATTTTTCATCGACTGGCTGATTGAATTGACTTGCCGGGCGGTGCGGGTTCCAGCTGTCAGGGTGGTTTTTGGGGCGGAAGAAACCAGTCTTGGCATCCCAGTGGTACAGGTAGTTGTCCGAGCGTTTGAGAAACTCCTGCTGAACCTTGTTGTTGCCCGCCATACGAGCGATTTCCGAGAGAGCCCAGTCACCATAGGCAAACTCCAGAGTGTAGGAGGCGGAGTTCCAATATCCCCAGTGTACATAGCCGTTCTGCTCATAAACCTCGAGCTGGGCAATGCTGGCTGCGCCGATGTTTTGGTCTTCGGTCCAGTCGGGGAACTCCTCCTTTTTGTGATAGCGAGCGGTAAATTCGGCAGCCTCCAACGCCTCCTGGGGATCCACATTCAGGCCCTTGGCCATGGCATCCGCGATGATGGAGATAGCAGGAAAGCCTATCATGGTGCCTGTGTAGTGACCGTGCAGCTCCCACTTGGGCAGAATGCCGCCATCTTTGTACTTGCGGATCAGGTCGTTGACATACTCCTCTGCTTTGCGGGGATTGATGATGGTCTGCAGCGGATGCTGGGCCCGGAAGGTGTCCCACATGGAGTAGACGGAGTAGTTGGGGATGGCCCCGGCATCCTTGATCTCCTGAGTGCGCATGGCGCGGTACTTGCCATCCACATCCTGGAAGATCATCGGTGCAATTTGAGAGTGATACATGGCGGTGTAGAAGATCTCTTTTTGAGTCTGAGTGCCCCCCCTCACTTTCACTTTTTCCAGCTCGCCATGCCAAGCCTGCTGGTTGCTGGCTACCTGCTCCTCGAAACCCCAACCCGGCACCTCGGTTTCCAGATTTTTCTGTGCCCCTTCAACCCCGGTGGGGGAGATCCCGACCTTCAGCTCGAGTGGTTGTTCACTGGGGCTGAAAGTCAGATATGCGATGGTTTTAGTTCCCCTGAATGCATCCTGTGTCAAGGTCGTTTCGGTTGTTACGCCATCGACAACGATGCTGGCTTTGACCACTGGCTGGCTGAATTTTGCGTAGAAATAGATGTGCTGGTTATTGGCCCAGCCATCCGAACTGCGCTTGCCGCGAATGGTGTATTCATCGACAAACTCGATATCACCAATAGTGGTACGATTACCCCAGCTCTTATTCAGGGTATGATCAAGGTCGATTTTAATTGCAGGGGTGCTGCCTTTGGTGAAGGTATATTTGTGATATCCAACCCGGGCTGACGTTGTTAACTCTGCCTTGATTTTTCCGTTGTTAAGAATGACGGAGTAGTAGCCCGCCTCTGCTTGTTCATTGGATTTGTCAAATGTGTTGTAAGTAGTGTCGTTTTTATCGGTAAACGGCAAAACTAGAATATCACCAAGATCAGTAATGCCAGTGCCTGACAAATGGGTGTGAGAGAAGCCATAAACTGGAATATCTGATCGCTTGCCATGGTCAAAATAACCTGCCGCAGAGCCCCACCCCTCCATCTCTGTATCAGGGGAGAGCTGCACCAGCCCACCCGGGTAGACGGCTCCTGGAAAGGTATGGCCATCGGCACCGGTGCCGATCAATGGGTTTATATACCGGATGAGCGATTTATCAGGTGTCGGACGAACGTTGTCAGAAATGGTGGTCGAATCACTATCACAGCCAGATAGTGCTATGGTGAGAGCTATGACCAGTGGCGTTAGTTTACTTTTCATGACCTGACTCCTTGGCAAGGTTATATCATTTATGATTGTGCAATATCTTTCTTCGCCAATATTTGGCAACGGTTGATGTGGTTATGGATAGGATTCCAATATCTACAGGTGAGTTTAATGGTTGGCAAATATCATCATTTGATGTTCTTTGTTTTGGTGAGTTGATATTAAGAGTGTGTTGATTGAACGAGTAGATTAATTATGTTGCATTTACTGGATTATTATGACGGTTATTCAGTAGTGTGAATTAGATCACCAATGCTATTCAGGAAGGTTTTTCTAGGTTATTTCCAACTGGCAGAGTGAACCTTTCCGGCAAGTAGTTAACCTTTGCTGCGGGACGGTTGGGAAATGGATTGCAAGAGCAGAAGATGCGTCAGATGAGTTTGAACCGTTCGGGGCCTTTTGCTGCAGCGTTCATTCCTGAGTAAACCTTATAGTTCGTTTTATACACGCTTTACGTTATGTTGTCTGGTTATGACCGGTCGCGAAAATAGTGCTTTGCTATCGGTGTGAGTTAACTTCTTTTTTCTTTGGCTTGTGCGGGCTGGCCCGACGAATTGCGGCGTGGTTCTTTATGTTTCTGTTCAGGATCGATCTCTCCCGAACCGGGTTACGCTTCGGCGGTGCCTTGCTGGTCTTTACCCTGCCGCTGCTGGTGGGAGCTTGGCTCATCCACAGCAATTATGTGCAGGAGCTGAAAGCGGAATCCAGCGCCTCGGCCCACAAGGCCAGAACCCTGATGGAGTCGATGCTAGATCATGCGGAGCAGGCCAATCGCTCCGTGCTGCCCTTGGTGAATGCTCCCTGTCGCGACAACCTGCTGGTGCTGCGCAAGAAGGTCGCCATCGAGCCTTTCCTGCGTTCGGTCAATCTGGTGCGAAACGGCATCATCAATTGCACTTCGCTGTTTGGTGAGGCCAATGATGCCGATGACGGCTCCATCTACACTGGCCGCAAGCTGCTGCTGATGAGTGGCAACCGGGTGCGGCAAAATCACCCGCTGCTGGTGGTGCGCACCGAACAGGGGAAGGATGCTGCCTTGAGCGCCATCGACAGTACCCAGCTCAGCTTCATGCTCTCCATGAGCGGAAAATCCAGTGCGCTCTATCTGCAGGTGGGGTCGGCCTGGCTCAATGAGTCTGGCCGCTATCTGAGCGAGGCGCCCACCCTCCATCGCGGGATCAGCCAGGCCCTCACCTCATCCCATTATCCTTTCACCATCCATGCCGGTTATGCCATGCCGGTCTACTGGAAGTCGCTGTGGGCCGCGCGGCATGTGGCGCTGTCGTGGCTGGCGGTTTCCTCGCTTTTGCTGGCCTGGCTGGTGTGGTGGGTGCTGGGGCGGCCCGGCTCGCCAACAGATGAGTTGCGACGTGCCCTGCGGGCCAGGGAGTTTGTTCCCTATCTGCAGCCGCTGATTGCCAGCCACGACGGCAAGATGATGGGCGCCGAGGTGCTGATGCGCTGGGAACATGTTAATGAAGGGGTGATCCGGCCCGATCTCTTTATTCCGCAAGCGGAGGAGTCGGGACTGATCGTCCCCATGACCACCCATATCATGAAGCAGGTGGCGACACGGTTGAACCGCTCTCAGGAGCAGTTGCCCGACGGGTTTCATATCAGCTTCAACATCAGCGCCGCCCATTGCCACGATTTTGCCCTGCTGGCCGAGTGTCGCGCTTTCCTCGGTCACTTTGTTCCCGGCAAGGTGGTACTGGTGCTGGAACTGACCGAGCGGGAGCTGTTGATGTCAGATCCCCAGACCCTCTCCCTGTTCCGCCAGCTGGACGAGATGGGGGTCAAACTTGCTATCGACGACTTTGGCACCGGCCACTCCAGCCTGGCTTACCTGCAGCAGTTTCATGTGGATTACCTCAAGATCGACAAATCCTTTATCGCCCGCATCGGTACCGAGTCGCTCTCGGAGCATATTGTGGATAACGTGATCGATCTGGCGACCCGGCTCGGTCTGGCGCTGGTGGCGGAAGGGGTGGAGAGCGAGCGTCAGGCTGACTACCTCAGGGCCAAGGGGGTCGACTATCTGCAGGGGTACCTGTTTGCCCGCCCCATGCCGCTGCGCCAGTTCTGCGAGGAGCTGCTGCCGGAAGAGGCTCAGACCCGCCAGCCAGATGGGGTACGAGGCATCCCGAACGCCACCTGATCTATCGGTGACAGACGGGCGGCCACGTTCCCCTCTGGCAGGGTAGGGAAGTGCTCTCTCCCTATCCCCCCTCGAGTGCAGGGGCTTGTTTTTCATGCCTTGCGGCTCGCTTTTCGGTAGAATCAGCGCTCATTTTGACGTCAGTAAAAGATGAGGCGCGGTATGACGGTTCAGTTCCAGGCATTTCACAGCATCAAGGCGATTGGTAATCGGGAGGTGCTGTTCAACTGGTCGAGAACCAATCCCCTCGGGGCGCTGGATCAGGTGTGGCGCCCGAAAAGCCGCGACGAGCTGCAAGCGCTGCTGCGGGAACACCCCGAACGCAAGCTGCGCCTTATCGGCTCCGGCCTCTCCTTCGAACCCATCCACAGCGTCTATGCCGAGGGCAGTCAGGCGCTGCTGGTGGACTTGCACCACCTGCGCGGCCAGCTGGCCAAAACCGCCGATACCGTGACCTATCAGGCGGGTACGCCGCTCGATACCGTTTATGCCGAGCTGATCGCCATGGAGCGGATGCTGCCCGCATCCCCGGGCGTTATCGGCATCCAGACCCTGGGCGGCGCCCTCAGCACCGGCACCCACGGTCAGGGGCTGCACCAGTCTGCCCTGTGCGATGCGGTGGAGGCGATGACGGTGATGCTGGCCAGTGGCGACATCATCCTGGTGGATCGCACCGACCCGCGCTTCGGTGCCTTCGTGATGGGAATGGGGATGCTCGGCATCCTGCTCGACGTCACCCTGCGCACCGTGCCCAACCGCATTATGCGCTGCACCAAGTTCACCACCGATTACCCCTTCCTGCTGGAGCACAACGAACGGCTCAACCGCGAGCATGGCTTTGTGAAGAGCTGGTGGTTTGCCTGGACCGGCGAGAGTCACATCTGGCTGGTGGACCCTGCCTCCGATGAGGAGGTGGCCCGTTATCGCGCCGGTGGTAGCGAGCCGCTGCTGCTGGATGGCGATATCGACGCCCGCATGAATGCCACCATTGATGCCACTTTGCAGAAGATGGCGAAAGACACCAAGGATGAGGCGTTGGCGGGGGAGCACTTCGAGACGGTGCGCCGCTTCAAGGATGCCTCCGATCTGGTGGGCAACGTCTACCAGATCCTCTGCAAGGGGATCCCGGCACCTCAGATCAACTGTGAGGTGGCGGTGCCGCTTCATCGCATGAACGAGGCACTGGAGACCCTGCAGGCGTGGCAGGAGGCCAATCCGGGCGTGCTGCACTATCCCTTTATCCTGCGTTGTACCGGCCCTTCCGAGGCCTGGCTCAGCGCCGCTTACGGCCAGCCGGTCTGCTGGATCGGTTTTCTGGTCTATCTGGCGGCGGACGGCACCTTCGTCAACGGCTCCATGGAGCAGATGCGCGAGCTGCAGCAACTTCTGGCGCCCCTTGGCGGCATCCCCCACTTCGGCAAGCATCTGGCGATGGATCTCTACGACTTCCCGGCCCTGTTGCCGCGTTGGAACGACTTCGTGGCGTTGAAAGCCGAGCTCGACCCCCACGGCCGCTTTGAAAACCGCTGGCTCAGCGACCTGTTTGCCAACCGGTAAGGATCTGATATGACCGATATGCAAGATACCCGTATCCCAGTGACCCTGCTGACCGGCTTTCTCGGCAGCGGCAAGACAACTCTGCTCAACCACTGGGTCAAGCAGCCGGAGCTTGGCGAGTGCGCCGTGCTGATCAACGAGTTCGGCTCGGTGGGGCTGGATCACCATCTGGTGCAGCAGGTGGATGAGCAGGTGATGCTGCTCGACTCCGGCTGCATCTGCTGCTCGGTGCAGGGCTCTCTGGTGGAAGCGCTGCAGGGGCTCTTTATGAAGGCCATCCAGCGCAAGATCAAACCGTTCAAGCGTCTGATTATCGAGACCACCGGTCTGGCCGATCCGGCCCCCGTGCTTTTTACCCTGCGCGAAGAGGGCTTTATCGCCCAGCGCTACCGCTTCGATGGCACCGTCACCGTGGTGGATGCCGGTCATATCGAGCAGCAGTTGGCGGCCCAGTATGAGGCGGTGAAACAGGTGGCGCTGGCGGATCTGCTGGTGGTGAGCAAAGGCGATCTGGTGGATGACGAGCAGCTGGCACGGGTCGAAGCCCAGCTGGCGGCACTCAATCCAGCGGCCCCGATCCAGCAGGTGACCAATGGTGAACTGTCGCCAGCTGTGCTGGAGAAGCTCGGCGCCTACAACGAAGCGGCCGGGCGCGATGTGCGCCAGCTGCTGGCCTGGCTGCGCACCGAATCCCCCAAGCAGGGGCTGGCGTCACCGATGCAACCGAAGATGCAACCGTTCGCCGCCAAGGTGGGCACAGCTGCGCCTACCCACTTCGAGCACGGCAACATCGAGAGTTTCTCTTTGCGTATTGGTGAGCCGCTCAAGCCCTCTCGTCTGCTGGCCGCCATCGATGCGGTGCAGGCGCAGTATGGCGATGCCCTGCTGCGCCTCAAGGGGATCTTGCAGCTGGAAGGGGAGAGCCAGCCGGTGGTGATCCACGGCGTCCACGGCCAGCTCTATCCGCTGCAGGCGCTGGGCGACTGGCCGGAGGGCAAGGCCCAGTCCCGACTGGTGTTTATCGTGAAAAGTCAGGACAAGGCCGGTATCGAGCAGCTCTTTATGGCGACCCTCAAGGCCCCCGAGCCCACTCTGGAAGAGCGGCTCAAAGCCATGCTGGGTCAGCCCGGCAACTGATCTTGCGCGTTGCAGCTCTCCTGCATCGGGTCAGGACGGCGGCGGTTGAATAGCACAAACGCCACCGGCACAAAGTAGAACGAGAGCAGGGTCGCCAGCGCTGTGCCACCTGCGATGGCGATGGCAAAGGGGGGCCAGAAGCCGCCGCCCCCCAGCAATAGCGGGATGAAGCCGCCCACCGTGGTGATGGTGGTCGAGACGATGTGGCGGCTGCAACCTGCGACCAGATCGCGGATCTGCGGCAGATTGCCCTGTTGTGCCAGCGGGTCTGCCCTCAGCTCGGCCAGAATGACGATGGCGGCGTTGATGGCCAGCCCCATGAGTCCCAGCAGGGCGATGATCACCGTAAACCCGAAGGGGTACCCCAGCAGCCAGACCCACAGCAGGCCGAGCCCAGCCGACTGGATCGCCACCAGGGTGACGATGCCTGCCAGCCGGAACGAGTTGAAGCTGAGCACCAGCACGGCCACCAGCAGCACGGCGACCAGGCTGACATGGGCCATCAGATTACCCACCGATTCATCCCGCTTGGCGGCTTCCCCGCCAAACTCCAGTCGATAGCCCGGCGGCAATGCCAGCGCCTTGGCGGCCAGCCTCTCTTTGACCTGCTCCAGCACGGTTTGCGGCAGTACGCCGACCGCCAGATAGGCCTCCAGCACATTGACCCGCTCCCCATCCCGACGGCTGATCTCCCCCCAACTTGGCAGCAGCTCGGGAGTGGCCAGTGCCCGCAAGGTGAGATTGGCTACCCCTTGCTGGCCGGTGCCGGTGAGCGATAGCGGCACATTGAGCAGCGCATCCGGATCCTGACGCAAGGGCTCGGCCAGTCGCACCCGCACCGGGATTGACTCGGTGCCTTCCAGCACAGTGCCGCCCAACCTGCCATCCAGTGCGCCCGCCAGCCGGGAGGCAACATCGGTCAGGCTCATGCCTGCCAGTCGGGCGGCCTCCTCATCGACCTGCAACCAGAGTTTGGGGGCCCCGGCCTGCAAGGTGGCGCGGGTCTGCACCACTGCCGGGGTATTGGCGAGCAGACTGCGCAGCTCCTCTCCCAGACGGTGCAGCTGTTCAAGGTCGGGGCCAAACAGCCGCAGCTCGACCGGGGCATTGAAAGGCGGCCCCTGTTCCAGCTTGCGCACCAGGATCTGCGCTTCGGGAAAGGTTGCATCGAGCCGCTGCTGCAGTTGTGGAATGAGCCGCTCGGCAGCATCGGCATCCTGCAGGGTGATCATCCCCTGGGCGTAATCGGCCCGCCCCTGTTTTCTGGGTACCAGGTTGTAGTAGAAGCTGGGGGCGTTGTCGCCCACCACCCAATCCTGGCGAACCAGCTCGGGGAGACTGGCCAGCTCGGCGGAGATCCCCAGTGCCAGCTCGCGGGTGCGCGCCAGGCTCGCCTGTGGAGAGAGGCTGGCCTCAATGTGGATCATGTCCCGGTCGGCAGGGGGAAAGAACTGTTCGGTGAGGCGGCCCGCCACCCAGAAACCGAGCAGGGGCAGCAGACTGACCAGCAGCAGGGTGCGCCAGGGGTGAGCCAGCGCCATGGCGATGCTCTGCTGGAAACGGGCGCTCACCCGGGGCAGGTGCAAGCCATCCTGATACCAGCGTCCCCCCTGATCACGGCCAATCCAGCGGGCTGCGAGGCCAGCCACCAGGGTGTGGGCGATGAGGTAGGATCCCAGCAGCGAGCAGATCACCGCCCAGGCGATGCCGCCGACAAACTCGCCCGCCGGGCCCGGCATCAGAATGATCGGCATAAAGGCGAGCATGGTGGTGAGGGTGGAGCCCAGCAGTGGCAGCCAGAGGTGGCCGATGGCTTCCAGTGCGGCGGCACTCATGGCCATGCCGTGGCGGCGCTGATACTGCACCCGATCCGCCATGACGATGGCGTTGTCCACCATGATCCCGAGCGCCACCACCAGACCGGTGACCGACATCTGGTGAATGGGCAGATTGATCAGGTTCATGCAGGCGAATGAGAACGCCACGGTAAGCGGCAGCGACAGGGCCACGATAATGGCGGCCTTGACCCCCAAGGTCACCAGCAGCACGGCCACTATGATGAGGAAGCCCTGCACAATGTTGATGAGCAGGGTGTCGAGCCGCTGATCGGTATAACGCTGCTGATCGAAGCTGGTGACGAGGCCGATATTATCCGGCAAGTCTTGTTGCAGCTGGGCCAGCATGGTGTCGACCCGTGCCGACCAGAGGTCGATGCGGTGATCCTGTGCCATGCGCAGGCCGACCACCACGGCCCGCTCACCATTGGCAAAGGCCAGCTGGCTCTCCGGCTGGTGCAGGGTACGTCTTACCTCGGCAAGATCGCCAAGGCGCAGGGTCTGGCCCTGCTCGCCGGTACGCAGCGGGATCTGGCGGATCCGCTCCAGGGTATCGAGGGCGCCGCGGATCTCCACCTGAAAGCGATTGTGGCTACCCTGCAGCTCCCCGGCGGCCACTTTGGCATCGGCACCACTCAGCGCCTGGGCAAGCTGTTCGCCACTCATGCCGCTGGCACTGAGGGCGAGGGGATCGAACCGCACCTCGATCTCCTCCTGCGGTGCCCCGACCCGCTCGACGTATTCGGTGCCCGGCAGCTGGCGCGCCCGGCGTTCCAGCTCGGCGCTGTAGCGGGCGAGGCGATCCAGCTGTGGCTGGCCCGGCCCGCGCCAGACTACATTGACCAGCCGGGTGAAGGGGTAGCCCTTCTCGTCATCCAGCTTGGGGGCACTGGCGCCAGCTGGCAGCCCGGCGGCAAGATCTGCCAGCCGGTCACGGACTCTGGACCAGACAGGTTCGACATCGCTGACCTCATCCTTGAGCTCCAGATTGATGATGGAGAGGCCGGGGCGAGAGCTCGACTCGATCAGCTTGATCTCGCTCTGGGCCCGCAGCCGGTTCTCGATGGGCTCGCTCACCAGCGCTTCCACCCGTTCGGCGCTGGCCCCGGGGAAGTGGGTAACCACGCTGGCAAAACGGCTGGTGAGCTGGGGATCTTCTGTTCTGGGCAGGGTCTGCAATGCCGCAAGGGCGGCCGTCAGCAGCAGCGCGACCGTCAACAGCAGCAGGCGGCCATTCTCGATAAACGGGCGGATCATGACTGTGGCTCCGGATGCGCCGTTTGATGATCCACGCTGGTTGTCAGGGTGACCTGCTGGCCCGGCACCAGTTTATGCAGGCCATCGGTCACCAGCTGTTCCTGCCCATTCAGGGCACCACTGATCCAGGCCCGCTCACCATCTTGCTGCAGCAGGGTGACGTCCCGACTGACCACCCGGGGTGGCGTTTCGTCGTTGAGCAGATAGAGGGTCCAGCTGCCGCGCAATCCCTGGGTCAGCGCGGTGAGCGGTACCTCGTAGGCACGGGTAGGCTCGCGGGTCTGATGCAACAGGGTGATCAGTTGCCCCTCTGCCAGTTGTTCGCCACCCCGGGTCAGCTGGAAGCGGGCGGTGCGGGTGTGGGTCTGCCCGTCCACTTGTACCCCCAGATTAAGCAGGCGCCCCTCCAGTGATTGCGCATCGCTTTGCAGGGGGTAGTGTTGGCCGACGATCAGGGACTCGGCCTGTTTCACCGGCACGCCGATATCGGCCTCCCACTGGCCGCTGCGGGTCAGGGAGAAGAGAGGCTGACCTGCGGCCACCACGGCCCCCAATGCCTGCTCGCGGCTGACTACGATTCCGTTGAAGGGGGCGCGCAGCTGTGATTTCTCCTGTTTGACCCGGTTGGCTTCGAGGGCGGCGGCCAGCTGGTTGGCGCTTGCCTCCAGCATGCGGACTTTGCCTTGCTGTTCATCCAGCGCCTGACGGGAGCTGAACTGCTGCTGGCGCAGGGCGGTGAGCCGGTCGAGCGTCTGCCGGGCAAGGGTCAGCTCGGCCTCGTTCTGGGCAGCCCGGGCGGCCAGCTCTTTGGCTTCCACTGCCAGCAGCCGGGTGTCCAGTGTGGCGAGCTGTTCGCCAGCCGCGACCGGCTCTCCGCGTCCCTTGTGCAGGGTGGCGATCCGCCCTGCCAGCTCGAAGCCTACTTGGCTGTGCTCGGGGGCGATCACCCTGCCATTGAAGCGGTGCAGCACCGGGTAGTGATCGCTGGCTTGCAGCGGCTGGGCGATCACCCGGGTCAGGGCGGGTGTTTCTTCTGACTCTGTGACCGGGCTGCAGCCACTCAGTAACAGCGCCAGCAGGATTAAGCAAAGTGTCATGACATCATCCTCTGGTTGACATAACATCAAATCACACCGGTGAGTCTAGTTTTTCGAAACTAGACTGTCCAGTTTGATTGTGGAGGAAAAATGAACATTTCACCCCGTAGTCAGCAGAAGCGGGCTGCGATCCTCGATGCTGCCGGGCGGCTCTTCTGTCAGCACGGTCTGCATCTGGTCAGCATGGACATGGTGGCCAGTGAAGCGGGCGTCTCCAAGCAGACGGTCTACAGCCATTTTGCCAACAAGGAGTCGCTGTTTGCCGAAGCGGTGGGCAGCAAGTGCGTCAGCAGCGAGCTGATGCCGGAGGTGTTGCTGCGTGGCAACAATGTGCGGGAGAGCCTGATTGCCTTTGGTCGCAGCTTTCGCAAGTTGATCCTGAGCGATGATGCCATCAATATCTTTCGCACCTGCATCAGCTGCAACGATGCCCAGCTGGCCACCCTTTTTTTCGAAGCGGGCCCGCTCTATGTGACCGAGATGCTGTCCAACTGGCTGGAGCAGCAGAAGCAGCAAGGCCTGCTTTGCCATCAAGACAGTGAACAGGCCGCCATGCAGCTGTTGCTGATGTGGCAGGGCAAGGAGCGAATGCTCCGTGAGCTGGGTCTGCCGTTGACCCAGAGCGCTGCCGAGCAGGATGCCTGGACCCTGAGTTGTGTCGATCTCTTCCTGACCGCCGCCGCTCCCCCGCAAAAATAATGGAGGTGGCAATGAGCCACACAGTGACAGATGCCCAGCGCAAGTGGCTGCCCCTGCTGGCGGCGGTCGGTTTCTTTATGCAGGCGCTGGATGGCACCATTCTCAACACCGCCCTGCCCAGCATGGCCGAGACCTTGGGAGAGAGCCCGCTGCAGATGCAGTCGGTGATCATCGCCTACATGTTGACGGTGGCGTTGCTGATCCCGGCTTCCGGCTGGCTGGCTGACAGGTTCGGCACCCGCCGCATCTATCTGGCTGCCATCTCGCTCTTTACCCTCGGCTCGCTGGCTTGTGCCGCCTCCGGTTCGCTCTCCATGCTGGTGGCTGCCCGGGTGCTGCAGGGGATTGGCGGTGCGCTGCTGATGCCGGTGGGACGGTTGGCGGTGCTGCGGGTCTATGACAAGCACGAGCTGCTGCGGGTGATGTCGTTTGTCACCATCCCGGGGCTGCTCGGCCCGTTGATGGGGCCGGCGCTCGGTGGCTGGCTGGTGGAAGTGGCGAGCTGGCACTGGGTGTTTCTCATCAACCTGCCGGTGGGGCTGCTCGGCTTTATCGCCAGCTGGCACTTTATGCCGGAGCTGCGGCAGCAGACCGCCCGGTTCGACTGGCAGGGCTTTGTGATGTTCAGCGTCGGCATGGTGCTGGTGTCGGTCGGCTTGCAGGGGCTGGGGGAGCACAGCATCTCCACCGGTTGGGCGCTGTTTGCACTGATCTTCGGCTTGGCGGCGATGGCGAGCTACTGGCTCTATGCCGCCAATGCGGAGCAGCCGCTCTTCAGCCTGAATCTGTTCAAGACCGCCACCTTCGCCATCGGTGTCTGGGGCAACCTGTTTGCCCGCCTCGGCAGCGGTGCCATGCCGTTCCTCACCCCGCTCTTTCTGCAACTGGGGCTCGGTTTCTCGCCGAGCAAGGCGGGGATGACCATGATCCCTACGGTTATTGGCGCCATGCTGACCAAGACGCTGGTGAACAAGCTTATTCCGAAGGTGGGCTATCGCCGCATTCTGATCGGCAACACCCTGTTGCTGGGGGCGATGATCGCCAGCTTCTACTTTATCGACAACCAGCTCCCTTACGGGGTCTTGCTGGGCTGGCTGGCGATCTTCGGCGCCATCAACTCGCTGCAGTTCTCCGCCATGAACACTCTCACGCTGCAAGATCTCAGCCCGACCCTGGCCAGCAGTGGCAACGGTCTGCTCTCGGTGGTGATGCAGCTCTCCATGAGTTTGGGTGTGGCGATTGCCGCCAGCCTGCTCGGGCTCTTCTCGGCGGGTACCTCAGCGGCCAACGGCCAGTGGCTGGCCGGGTTCCATCTTACCTACCTCTGTGTCGGCCTGCTCTCCATGCTGGCGGCGCTGATCTTCGCCCAGCTGGCGCGCGATGGGGCTACGCCATCGGGGCGGGCAGATAGCTGACTTGGCAGGGGAGCTGCGCCAGCACTTCGGCCAGATGCTCGGTCGCCAGCAGAAAGGTCTGCTCCGGGTGGCCCGGAGTCCAGGTGAAGGCGGTGTGGTTGAGCAGTTGCGGATCCACCAGTAGCGGAATATCGGCACGGGGCAGGAAGGGGCAAACCGCCCCCGGCAGGCAGCCGATCTCCGCCTGCATCTCTTCGGCGGTGCAGATGGAGGGCTTGGCACCGAGTGCGGCCTTGACCGCCTTGTTGTCGAGCCGTCCGTCCCTGTGGGTCAGCAGCAGGGCGAAGCGGCCATCCTTGAACTTGAGAAACAGGGTCTTGCTGAACTCCGCCTGCCAGCCGAGGCGGGCCTTGACCTTTTCATCGGTGGCGTAGTCGAGGATGGGTTCATGCTCATAGCGCTGGTGGGGCAGTTCTGCCAGCAGTTGGCAGTTGAAATGGTGAATGGTATCGAGTGGCATGGGGTTCTCCTGTAGTGGGCGCTATCCTGCCAGCCTCGCAGGGTCAGGCCCAATGACACTTTCTTATCCGTGATAAGCAACCCTGTCTGTGCAAACAACAAGGGCGCCGTGAGGCGCCCTTGCGGATCAGTGATGCTGCAATTCGCACGCTTCCCAGTGAAAGGGAATGGGGCACAGCTGCTGGGAGGCCTTGTCATAGGCTTGCCACAGCTCGCCCATGGTGCGGCCATCGACGGGGTGGCGCAGTTTGGGGGCCAGCTCGGCCAGTGGCCAGAGCACGAAGGCGTTGGTGAGCACTTCACCGCGCGGCAGCACCAGCGGGGTGTCGCAGACCAGATCGCCATAGAGCAGTAGGTCGAGATCCAGGGTGCGCGGGGCGAACTTCTTGGCATCCGGCTCACGGCCGTGGGCGAACTCCATGGCCCGCAGTCGCTGGCAGACGGTGGTCAGCGGCAGATCGGTCTCGGCAGCCGCCACCAGGTTGTAGAAGGGGCGGCCGTTGAAGCCGACCGCCTCACTCTCGAATACCCGGGAGACCCGCAGCTCACCAAATTCGGCGTGCAGGGCATCGAGCCCGGCACGGATATGGCGCTCCCGCTCGATGTTGGAGCCCAGGCTGATATAGATGGTGGTCATCAGTTGCTGCTCGCGGCCGGCGTGCGATGGCGCAGGATCTCGACGCCGACCCCGGCGGCATTGGGCACGGCGCCCGGCTTGGTGAGGGTCACCTTGACCCACTGCACCCGCGCGTCGGTCAGAACCAGCATGGCGACCTGCTCGGCCATGGTCTCGACCAGCTCGACCACCTTGCCGCTGACATGTTCGCAAATCTTGTTGGAGAGGTCGGCATAATCCAGTGCCAGATTAATGTCGTCGGTTGCTGCCGCGGGGCGGTTGTCGAACCCCATCTCGAGGTCAAAACGGAGCTTTTGGCGAATGCCCTTCTCCCACTCATATACACCTATGGTGGTCAAAACTTCGAGTCCGCGAATAAACACCTTGTCCATGACTGTACTTCTTCTTTACTCTTGATGGGCTGTGATGACAGCGCAGGGATGCTGGCCGGGCAACAGGCTTGCCGAGGCGCTCTGGGTGGGCATGGGCCCATGCCAGCGTATGTGGCCCGCATCATACCCCATTCATATCGTGGTAAAAACGACCAAGATGACGGCCCTGACGATTTTGATGATTATTCTGGCCTACCTGGGTGGTTCACTATCCAGTGCTGTGCTGGTCTCTCGCTGCACCGGTCTGCCCGACCCGCGGGATCATGGCTCCCACAATCCGGGGGCAACCAATGTGCTGCGCCTCGGTGGCCGGATGGCGGCGCTGGTGGTGCTGCTGCTCGATGTGCTCAAGGGCACTGTGCCCGTCTATCTCGCCTGGTATCTGCAGATCAAACCCGTCTACCTCGGCTTTATCGGGGTCGCCGCCTGTCTCGGCCATATGTACCCCCTCTTCTTTCATTTTCGTGGTGGCAAGGGGGTAGCGACGGCGCTCGGTACCATGCTGCCCATCGGCTTCACCATGGGGGGCGCCGTGATAGGTACCTGGCTGCTGGTGCTGCTGGTGAGCGGCTACTCCTCGCTGGCCTCCATCATTACCGTGCTGCTTACGCCACTCTTTACCTACCTGCTCAAACCCGAATATACCCTGCCAGTCTCGCTGCTCTCCTGCCTTATCCTGCTCCGCCATCACGAGAACATCTCCCGCCTGCTCAAGGGGGAAGAACCCAGAGTCTGGGGGCGAAAACGCGCGGCCTGTGCCGAGGAAGTGGCAGAAATGGACGATGTTGCGCAAAAAAGAGACGAACGAGACAAAAAGTGAAATTTCCCGTTGACCATCCGCCTTAAAATCCGTTTAATAGCGCCCACGCCCAGATAGCTCAGTCGGTAGAGCAGGGGATTGAAAATCCCCGTGTCGGCGGTTCGATTCCGTCTCTGGGCACCAAAATTTGGTGCCATGAAATAAAAATTTGTTCATGCACAATGGTTTAAAGTGTGCCGGCTTAGCTCAGTAGGTAGAGCAACTGACTTGTAATCAGTAGGTCACCAGTTCGATTCCGGTAGCCGGCACCATTTGCCCAGATAGCTCAGTCGGTAGAGCAGGGGATTGAAAATCCCCGTGTCGGCGGTTCGATTCCGTCTCTGGGCACCACGAATAATTCCTCCTTAGCTCAGTCGGTAGAGCGACGGACTGTTAATCCGCAGGTCGCTGGTTCGAGCCCAGCAGGAGGAGCCAAACCGAAAAGCCCTTGTCGCAAGACAAGGGCTTTTTTTCATTGGTTCAACACCGCTCTTTTACCATAACAACAATCACACACGCACAGAATGACGGCAGGATAGATATGGAAAATCAAGTAGTTATAGACTCAAAGGGGCGACTGGCCACCATCCGCGAGTGGCTTGAGCCCGTGCTGGTGCTGCTGATCCTGGGCAGCCTGTTTGGCTACCTCGGCAGCCAGATGGGCCTCTCCGCCATGGTCAACACCCTGTTCAATACCGCCCACCAGCTGCTGCTCAATACCGTGCTCTTTATCATGGGGATCACCGTACTTTCCGGCGCCCTCAGCCAGCTGCTGAGCGAATTCGGGGTGATCCGACTGCTGGAGGTGCTGCTGGCACCCCTGATGAAACCGGTGTTTCGTCTGCCCGGTCGCACCGCATTGGCGGCGCTGATGACCTTCTTCTCCGACAACCCGGCGGTGATCAGCCTCGCCAAGGACAGCCGCTTTCGCAAGGGCTTCACCCCCTGGCAGCTAGTGTCGCTCACCAACTTCGGCACAGCCTTTGGCATGGGGCTGATCGTGGTGACCTTTATGGCCACCTTGCAGCTGCCGGGCGGTGAATCCACTGCAAGCGCGGCGCTCATCGGGCTGCTCGGCGCTCTGGTAGGCTCGGTGGTCTCTACCCGATTGATGCAACGGATGATCCGCCCGCTGGTGGGCGAGGTGCTGGACGATGAGCCGACTGTTGCCAAGGGGCACAAGGTTGGGGTGACCAAAGAGGCGGCTCCCGGCTGGCTGCGGATCCTCAACTCTCTGCTCGATGGCGGCAAATCCGGTGTGGAGCTGGGGATGGCGGTGATCCCGGGTGTGCTCATCATCAGTACCTTCGTCATGCTGCTCACCTTCGGCTCCGGCGACAAGGGCTATACCGGCGAAGCCTTCCAGGGGGTAGCCCTGCTGCCGGTGCTGGCTGCCAAGGCTGGCTGGCTGTTTGACCTGCTGTTTGGCTTCCAGCAGCCGGAGCTGGTCGCTTTCCCCGCCACCTCGCTCGGTGCGGTCGGTGCCGCCATGTCGCTGGTGCCCCCCTTTATCGCCAAAGGGTGGATCACCGGTAACGAGGTCGCGGTGTTTACCGCCATGGGGATGTGCTGGAGTGGCTTCCTGAGCACCCACACCGCCATGCTGGATGCTCTCGGTTATCGCCACCTCACCTCCCGCGCCATCGTCGCCCACACCATCGGCGGCCTGTGCGCCGGGGTAGCCGCTCACCAGCTTTATATGCTGCTGGGCTGAGCAGGGTGAAAAGAGAGAGGGGCGCTGTGGCGCCCCTCTCTGTATCTATCGGTGACGAGTTGGCTCGTCCTTCGGTTTACTCAACATAGCCGAGCAGGCTCTGTGCGATCACCGCTTCCGGCATCATCTCCCGCAGCCCGGCGATCAGTTTTTCCCCCGCCTCATGCAGCGCAGCCAGCGGCATCTCGGTCAGGCTCTCCAGAATGAACCACATCTGGCCCGAATCGACACTGAGTCGAGTACGCACACCCTGCCGCCAGTTCCAGCGCCGACAGGTGACCCCCTTGTCATCCCGCCAGACCACCTCGCCGGGTTCCGGAGATTCGTGTGCGGGTTCGCCCCCCTTCATGGTATCGAACTGCTCGCTGCCATCGGCTACCACCAGTCGCGGTAGTCCCTCATAGGTGAGCAGGTTTTCGCCCCCCACCGGAATGGCGTAGCGGATACTGATGGCGTTGTAGAGATCGACTACGGGATCGATGGCGGGCAGGTTGCCATCGCGGGTGACCCGCTTTCTCAGAGCCTCGGCGGAACAGGGAGTCCGCTGCGGCTTGGCGCCAAATTTTCTGAACAGCTCGCCCCAGGCGGCGAGATGCGCCTCTGCCCACGGCACATCGGCGGTCAGCATGGCGGTGCAGGCTTCATCAAGGGCGCGCGCCCCCACGTTCGGGTCGACCACGGCGGCGGCCTGCACCGTGATGCTCAAAGCGCGAAAGCCGGGAGCCAGCTGGTTGACTTCGGGGGAGATATAGGGGGTGATCAGGGACATAGCGACTCCATAAACGAAAGAGGCTGGGAGAAGGCGGCTGCCGGCCAGCATAGCGGCAACGGCAAATCCGGTTTGAGAGCCATCATGCGCGAACATGTTAGATAAGAAAATTTACATGATCTTAATGCCCATAAGTTTAATGAATGAAAAATGACGTGATCAAGGGGATGGCGGGCATGTAGCGGTATATAGCGAAGAGGAGCCCTGCCGTCTCCGGTTTGCTGCGGTAATGCCCCTTTGCCGCCTGGAACTGCAGCGGCAGCCGCTGGCCGCCCGGCTCTCTTGTGATGACCTCAGTTGCAATGCCCAAGCACGAGGCGGTCACCAAAATTGCTAGGTTGTTCAATGAGTTGGCTATGGTTGGCGTTTTTTCATCGTTCTGGCCCCGCTTATGCATTCCTCTTGGCAACACCATCAAGGGTCGTTGTCGCGGAGAGATATCATGATCAGCAACCAGCTTCCCCTTGCCTCTATCGCCCTCAAGCTGGGCAGTCAGCTGCTCGGCAGCAGTGCCAAACCCGAGTCTGTGCAGCAAACAGTGCAGGAAGATCGCCTCGCCCCTACCGTCCAGAGCCTGTTCCAGCGGCTCGGTATCAAGGATGCCAATAGCGAGCAGAACCGCGCTGCCATCAACCACTTTATGGGGGAGCTGATGCAGACCCTGGGACAGGAGAATGGTGGTCAATCCCTCCCTACCGCCATCGATAGTGCCCGTAGCCAGTTGGCGAGCGGCACCCAGAGCACCCGCCTCGATGCCCTGCAAAGCGAGCTCGATACCCTCAAGGATTCCCTCGGTGCCAGCAATCTCAACCTCGACCAGCTGCTCGGCGCCTTTAAACAGACCCTGCCCAATGGCAAGGGGGAGGGGGTGGGCAAACTGCTCAATGCCAGTGCGTGAAATGCCTGAACAGTATCGACTTCAGTAGATGACGAGCCTGTCAATAAATAATCTGGTAGCGTATTCGTGTGGATGTGATGCAAAGCGTGACTATGGCTATTTCCTAGGAATAGCCCACCCGTTTCATATCCATAGAAGAGAGGAATTCATATCTTTCTATTCGTGGAGAATCAAAGATGTTTTCAATCAAATCAATGAAATGTAAGAAATGCAGTAACCACTTCAAAGGGTTCGTGCTGGGTTCTTTCAACGTAATGAGTGAATACACTGCAGCTTGCCCAGCTTGTGGATATATCGTGTCAGTTTATGGAAGTGGTGAATTCATTGATAAGGCAATACCTGCAAATGCCATTATGTTGAAAAGCGCTTAAAGCCAAGATAAAGCAAGAGGGGGAGCGATTGCTCCCCCTCTTATTTTCCAAATACATCTGAGATCAACCCGCCCGTTTGGCCAGCCACAGCTCTGCGGCAGTGAGGGCTGCCTCAACCTGCTCCCGGGCAACGCCGCCTTTGGCAACCCGTTTGGCCAGTGTCGCTTCCAGTTCCAGATTGGGGTAGACGTCGAACTCGATTACCGGGCTGAAGCGCTGGAACTCGCCGATGGAGAGCTCTTCCAGCGGTTTGCCCACGCTGATGGCAAAGACCACGGTTTCACCGACGATATGGTGCGCTTCACGGAACGGAATCCCTTTGGCCACCAGATAGTCCGCCAGCTCGGTGGCGTTGGCGTAGCCGCCCTGCGCCGCCGCCATGGTGCGCTCACCATTCACCCTCAGATCGATCAGCACCAGCGCCGCCATATCGAGGCAGTCGTGCCAGGTGTCGAGGGCATCGAACAGCCCCTCCTTGTCTTCCTGCATGTCCTTGTTGTAGGCCAG
>NZ_JAAKNE010000023.1:0-45572 GCF_049170755.1 Aeromonas sp. 604176 | reverse complement strand
GGCCGGATTTGAACCGACGACCTTCGGGTTATGAGCCCGACGAGCTACCGAGCTGCTCCACCCCGCGTCCGAATTGTCACCCTCAAGCCGAGCAGTAGCTTGATGGCGTTTGTCTGCTTTCGACTGTTGACACAATCGCAGGCTGACGAAAAGTTGGTTGCGGGGGCCGGATTTGAACCGACGACCTTCGGGTTATGAGCCCGACGAGCTACCGAGCTGCTCCACCCCGCGTCTGAGGTCGCCAATAATAGGCGCCAGCGCACAGATTGCAAGTAAATATCTCAAAAAAAGTTTATTCGTAGATTAATCAGACAGAGAGTGAGGACATTAGCAGCATCATGCTGTTTTTTCAGGCAATAGAGTCAAAGCCACATACCAGGCACTACACTCAGTGAGATGAACACTCCTCATTTTGGGTAGGTATGATATGCGCATCTCCGCCGGTCACTGCCGTCAGTTGGGGGCGACACCCGACAACCGCGGCGTCAACTTCGCCATCTGGGCCCGCTTGGCCAGCCGGGTAGAGCTGCTGCTTTTCTCCAGTGCCGAAGATGATAGTCCCGAGGTAATTCCCCTCTCCCCCCGTTTCAACCGAACTGCCTACTACTGGCATATCCATATTGAAGGACTCCCCATCGGGCAACGCTACGCCTACCGTATCCAGGGACCATGGCGTCCCTATTGTGGCACCCGCTTTGATGGTGACAAGGTTCTGCTCGATCCCTATGGGCGCAGTATTGAACTGGGCCCCAACTATGACCGATGGGCGGCTGCACGCCCCGGCAGCAATATGGCTTGCTGCGCCAAAAATCGGGTAGTCGATACCCGCCACTACAACTGGGAAGGAGACAAACTGCCTGCTCACTCTCTCTCCCGCTCGGTGATTTACGAACTCCATCTGGGGGGGTTTACCAACTCCCCGAGCTCCGGGGTTGATCCTGCATTGCGGGGCACCTATCTTGGATTGATTGAGAAGATCCCCTATCTGCAATCTCTCGGAGTCACCGCCGTTGAACTGCTGCCGGTGTTTCAGTTCGATCCTCAGGATGCTCCCAGGGGGCTATCCAACTACTGGGGATACAGCCCCATGTCCTTTTTCGCCCCCCATGCCCAGTACGCCTGTGGCGATGATCCGCTGACCGAATTTCGCGATATGGTCAAGGCGTTGCACAGGGCCAATATCGAGGTGATCCTGGATGTGGTCTATAACCACACCGCCGAGGGGGGAGATGATGGCCCCACCTTCTCGTTTCGCGGCATCGACAACGAGGCCTACTACATCCTCGACAACAACCAGAAGGACACCAACTACTCGGGCTGTGGCAACACCTTCAACGGCGCACACCCGGTGGTACTGCGGATGATCATGGACAGCCTGCACTTCTGGCGCCAGGAGATGCACGTCGATGGCTTCCGGTTTGATCTGGCTGCCATTTTGTCGCGGGATGAATCGGGCCAGCCACAGGCCAATGCCCCGACCCTGCGCACCATAGATACCGATCCCAAGATCGCCGATATCAAGCTGATCGCCGAGGCCTGGGATGCAGGGGGGCTCTATCAGGTGGGATCACTCGCCGGCGCCCGCTGGCGTGAGTGGAACGGCCAGTTCAGGGACGACGTACGCCGGTTTCTGCGCGGGGATGACAACAGCGTCACCGCCTTTGTCGAACGGCTGTGCGGTAGCCCCGACATCTACCACTATCACCACGCCGATCCCGAGAAGAGTATCAATTTCGTCACCTGCCACGACGGCTTTACCCTGTGGGACTGGGCCAGCTACAACAACAAACATAACGAGGCCAATGGCGAGCAGAACCGCGATGGCTGTGATCACAACTTCAGCTGGAACCACGGCCATGAAGGGGTAACGGAAGATCCCCAGATCAATGCCCTGCGCACGCGCCAAGCCAAGAACATGATGGTGGCAACCCTGTTATCGGTGGGATCCCCGATGCTGTTGATGGGGGATGAACTGCTGCGCACCCAGCACGGCAACAACAACGGTTACTGTCAGGACAACGCGACCTGCTGGATGGATTGGCAACCAACTCCCCGCAGCCAGGAGATGTTCCGCTTCATGAAGGAGCTGATCCAATATCGCAAACATCTGTTCCAGCGCCCGGAGCAGGAGAGCATGCCGCTGTCGCTCACCGAGATCCTGCGCCACAGCGAGATCTGCTGGCACGGAGTCAATGCCATGCAGCCAGACTTCAGTCCCCACTCCCATGCCATCGCCATGTCGGCGCTGTCAAGCGAAACCCGACTGGCCCTTTACGTACTGTTTAACGCCTACTGGGAGCCCCTCACCTTCAACCTGCCCAGCCCGCCCAAGGGAGTTGGCGGCTACTGGCGGCGGATCCTCGATACCGCCCTCCCCTCACCGCAAGATATCTGCACTTTCGGCATGCCACTGGAAGGGTTGACCAGAGAGTATCTGGCCCAGCCACGCAGCAGTTGCCTGTTTATCTGCGGGGCCGATGACTTCTATTGATTCTCGAGAGTCAGATATGAAAAAGCCCCGGGCCTTGGCTCGGGGCTTGCTCTTTTCAGTACCAGTGTCAGATCAGCTGGTACAGCACGCTGGTAGCGGCGATCTGGGCGATAAGCAGGCCACATAGGGAAGTGGAAACCACCACAGGCGCGGTATCACGCTGCAAGTAGAGCGGGCTGAACCAGAGCAGCAGGGAAGCCACCAACAAGGCAGCCTGTGTCACCACCGCCGGGATCAGATCATCGAGATTGGCTTCAGCCCCTTGCCAGCCCACCAGCACGGCCAGCCAGATAAGGCTGGCCATGGCGCCCGCCAGCGCAGCCAGCGGCAGAAGAGTATTAAACGCCTTGAGGCGGTGACGGGCTCGCAACAGCATCAGGTGAGCAAAGGCCGCTCCCAGCATCACCATCTGCAATAAACCGCTCACCCAGCCCTGCAGCTGCAGCAGCCCGAAGCCATAAACAGCGAGTGGCAACGCCGGTAGCCAGAGCAGCGTTGAGGGGACTGCACGCTTGCCCTCCAGCCGTGACTGGGCCAGCGACAAGCCGACCCCGAGCACCAGTGCGGCACCACCACTCCAGATCAGCCAACTGGCCGCCTTGGCCTCTACCGCCAGCATCAAGGAGAGCGCGGTAATGACCCAGATGGAGAAGAGCTGCTGAGTGATGCGTGAGCGCTGGCCGGGGCAGATATCACCGCGCCATAACACGATACCGAGGGCAATGAGGGCACCAAGTGCCATCAAGCCGGTAAGGGGAAAGAGCCAAAGTGGGAGTTGGACGAACATGACGCCTCCAGCAGCAAGAATTCGGGAGCGCCACCGGGGCGCCAGAGAAGAGTGGGCGAGTATACCCAAACCTGCGGCTATCCCCAATCACGACAAACAGACCGGCAAAAAATGAGCAGATGCCCCGAAGGTCATGATGCAGCCGACAGGCCCATTATCACACCGACTTCACACCTGACCGCGAGCCAGTGCCACTACCCGCGCAAACATCTGACGCAGCACGGGAGGAATATGCTCGGCACCAAGCCGCTCGGCTTCTTCCACCACCGCCAGTGCCATCCCCGGCTTGCTGCGGTGATGAATCGCCTTATTGATGATATGACTGGCACTCCACATGGCTCGTCCG
Organism: Aeromonas sp. 604176; assembly: GCF_049170755.1. Lineage (NCBI taxonomy): Bacteria > Pseudomonadati > Pseudomonadota > Gammaproteobacteria > Aeromonadales > Aeromonadaceae > Aeromonas > Aeromonas sp. 604176. Next base: position 41,948 of record NZ_JAAKNE010000023.1, on the reverse strand, counting down.
CCCACCCCTGCTTCCCGCCGGAACACGGCTTCAAAACCATTGTGATAGAGGTAATGTTCAATGTCAGAGGCTGGCAACTGAGTCAACCGATCCCGTTCCCGCTCCCCTTTGAGTTGGCCCCGGGCCGAAGCAGCATACTTGAGCCCCGCCTCGTCGCCATCGGTCAACAGGTGCCACTCGATACCAAAATCCCGCGCCACCTTGATCAGCGGTGACTGGCCGCACTGGGCAAACTCGATAATCCGCACCCCTTCGGCCCGCAAACTGTAACCACAGATCTGGGCCAGCTCGGAGAGCAGCCAGATCTCGGTCTCCCCCTCCACCAGCAGCCAGCAACGGGCAAACAGCGACATGGGGCGGTTGATCCGCACGTGGAAGGCGATCTTGCGCAGATCGTCGCTGCTGTAACGCTCGCCCCCCAGCTGGTGACAGAGGATATCCTGCTGACGGCGCACCAGTCGTCGCACCTGATTGAGCGGCAGGGAAGAGAGCAGATCTCCCGAGTTGGTGGTGAGCAGCTTCTGGCCCGGCAGTTGTTCCAGCAGCCCCCACGCCAGCGCCAGCATGGTCGGGTGCAGCCGGCTCTCAGGATCCTCCAGGATCATGATGGGACGGGCCCCCTCCTCCAGCTCGCGATTGCCTCGCGCCTGCAGCAGGGTCGCCGCCATCCCGGCCATCGCCAGTTGCAGGGTGCGGTTATCGGCATGGCGCAGCAGGGTGTGCAGGTTGCCAGGATTGCGCAACGTCATGGGACGATTGATGATGTCACGCTGGCTGCGCGGTTTGTTCTTGATGGGGGCCAGAGCGTTGAAATAGTGATCCATCAGCTGGCGCACTGCTTGCAGCGCCTCCTTCAACTCCGGCTCCCCGATGCGCTGGGGCTCATCGATCAGCTTGTCGGCCAGTTCACTGAGTCTGTGCTCCGAGAGATCTCCCCACTGCAGGGTTTCCACCCCGTTGCGGGCACTGCGAGCGTCCCGCAGCCGGAACACCGGGTTCATGGTGATCAGCAGGCTAACCAGTTCGTTAGTATTGGCAATAGGCAGGCTCTTGCCCACCCCGTCGAGAAAGTCGTGAATGGTGAGCACAGAGCCATCAGCTTGCAGCTCGGCACTGGCACGATAGTGGATGCGATGAAACTTGTCCTTGTGCAGCACCCAGGAGGCGCCAAGACGAGCCAGACGGCGAGAATGCTGGCACATTTGTGGCCTGTGCTCACTGAAGGTGAGCACCAGTTGCAGATGACGCGAAGGGGCCAGCTCGGGATCTTCCGGTTGGTGAAAATCATCGGCGGTGAACTGATAGGGCTCGGCATTTTGCCCCAGCAGACACCAGAGCGCGCGCAACAGGCTCGACTTGCCCCAGGTATTCTCGCCAATCAGCACTGTGGTGTGATCCAACCCGAGCGAAAGACGATTTATACCGCGAAAACCTTTTACTTCAATACGTTCCAGAAACATCCTGCAATGTCCACGTCACTCAGATTGAGCAATAGTGGCAAAGTTAACTGGAAAATCCTATCGGCAGCCGGGCTTTTTCAACGTGAACTGTGAGGCACTGCAGGTTCGGGAGGGGTGACGACAGCGGTGCGATCTTGCGGGGCATTCCAGTGGCTGAACCAAAGGTGACGGGTACGGATTTGACGTTTGCGATAATTCAATGGGCATTCCTTTCAATGGATAAGTGGTAGAGAGTACACCTCTTTTGCCCAAAGTCTCAGGCTTATCTGTGACGGGAAGATGACAATTGCGCCCGCCACTGCCCCGGCGTCAAACCAAACGCCTCGCGAAAACGATTACCGAAATGGGCCTGCGAAGAGAAGCCACACTGACTGGCGATGCTGGCCAGCGGCTCGGGGCCAGTCAACAGCTGCTTGGCCCGTTTGAGCCGCAGCCCCAGCAGGTAACGGTGGGGCGGGCAGCCGAGACTCTGGCCGAACATGCGGGCAAAGTGATACTCGCTCAGCCCCGCCTGCTGGGCCAGCTCTGCCAGCGTGACCGAATCGGCCAGATGGGCCTGCAGATACTCCTGCACCCGCTTGATCACCACGGGCGCCAGCCCGCCGCGCAGAGGCGGCAGACCGGGAGCCTCCTCGGTGTGGTGGCGATAGGCGTGGAGGATCAACATCCAGGCGCCGTGGGAGAGTGCCAACCGATCGACCCCTTGCTGCCACTGAAGCTGCATCAACTGGCGCTGCACCAGCGAAGCCGCCTGCGGATCGTCGATAAAGGTCTTGTCCACCAGTTGCAGGTGGCGCCCCTCCTTGTCACACACCTCCTCGGCGATACGGGTGAGGTGAGCCGGGGTGAAGTAGAGATGAAAGAAGCGAAACTCTTCGCGCACCAGCCACTCGGATCTGTGGTGATCCGGCATGATGCACACCTTGCCGGTGCCGCCGTGGCCACCCGGCCCATCGAGTCGCTCGGTCTGCTCGCCTCCTTGCAGATAGACGCTCAGGGTGTGGTGGCCCGGCTTGTGATAGCGGGTCTGGTCATAGCAGTTGCACCAACTGGCGACGCCAAGCCCGGGTTCGAGCCAGCAAGCGTCGTCCAGCCGGGCGCCGGTGCTGACCAGAGCATCAAATACCCCTGCTGTTTTCATTCGCCCCTGCCGCCTGTTCCGGTGTAAGTGTTATGTCGCTGCCACCCATCTTACCGACCGCGCCCGCAGATGACAGCGCAGGGCGATGAAAAACCGCAAGATGGTGCAATCCAGCCATCAGGGCTTGCCCCATAGTGGGTCATCTCTCCCTGACTCACCGGAACAGTGATGAACCTGATGCTCTATCTTGCCACCGTGCTTATCTGGGGCAGCACCTGGATTGCCATCGCCTGGCAACTTGGCCCCATCCCCATCGAGGTGTCGGTGCTCTACCGCTTCCTGCTGGCTGCGGTGGCACTGTTTGCCCTGCTCACCGCCAGCGGCCGCTTTCCGCGCCTGCCGTGGCATGGCCAGCGCTATGCGGCGCTGCTCGGTGCCCTGCTCTTTTCCACCAATTTTCTCTGTTTCTACCACGCCACCCGCTATATCCCGAGCGGCATGTCGGCGGTGATCTTTGCCAGTGCCAGCATCTTCAACGGCCTCAACCTCTGGCTGTTCGAGAACAAGCGCCCCACCCTGCGCTGGCTGCAAGGCTCCTTGCTGGGGCTCTTTGGCACCCTGCTGCTGTTCTGGCCGGTGCTGGCGGATGCGCAACTGGGTGCAAACGGCTGGAAGGGGCTGCTGCTCGCCTGCGGCGGCACCCTCTGCTTTTCGCTGGGCAATCTGGTCTCGGCACGGGGCCAACGCCATGGCTACCACGTACTGCAACTGGTGCCCTGGGGCATGGTTTACGGCGTGGTGCTGTTGCTGGGCTGGGTCATATTGCTAGGCCAACAGCTGGTGGTGCCGACCGATGGCCACTATCTGGTGGCCATGGTCTACCTCGCCCTGTTTGGCTCGGTGATCGCCTTTACCGCCTATCTGACGCTGGTGGGGCGCATCGGTGCCAGCAAGGCCTCCTACGCCACCGTGCTCTTTCCATTGGTGGCGCTTACCCTCTCCACCTTCTATGAAGGCTTTGTCTGGCAGCCGGTCTCGGTGGCCGGAGTGGTGATCAGCCTGATCGGCAATCTGGTGATCTTCGCGCCGCCCTTGAGCGAATGGCGCATTCGACCGGCCAAGGCAGCAAACGACCCTTGCTCCTGAGCCAGTCAGCCCCTAAGGTAGCGCTGATCAATCTGTGACGATCCTGATGGCGATAAACAAGGGGGCGAGATGTTACTGGAAGGGCTGGAGACGCTGAGCCTACTGGCAAGTGAAGGAACCATGGCCAAGGTGGCCAGTCGCCTCTATATCAGCCAGTCGGCGGTGAGCAAGCGGATTGCCCAGCTGGAGCAGCGCCTCGGCAAGAAGCTGATCGAGCCGGAGGGGCGCCAGATCCGCCTCACCCCGCAGGCCAAGGAGCTGCTTGAGCGAGTGGCCCCGAGTCTGGCCGAAATGAAAGGGGTGCTTGCCGATAGTCAGGATCTGGCGGATCAGAGTCCTCTCCCCATCGCCTGCTCCGAAACCCTGCTGGCGGGTTATCTCGCCCACTTCATGCGCGACTATCTGGAGCACGATCCCCACCTTGCCCTCTCTACCCACCACACGCCGGTCATTCTGGCGCGGGTGCGCAGCGGTGATGCCCTGCTCGGCATCTGCGCCGGTCGGCTCCCACCCGGCCATGGCCTCGGCGCCGATCTGCTACTGGAAGAGCCCTTTTATCTGGTTGGCGAGGCGCAGCAGAGCCTGCCGCCAGCCAGCGCAGAAAGCAGGCGCAAGATCCTCACCATGGATCTGGAGAACCCCTCCAACCGCTACCTGCGCGAACCGCTGGCAGATATGAGATTGGAGCCCACCATGGAGCTCGACTCCTATCTGGCGCTCATCGAACTCGCCAAGGCAGGCATTGGCCCTGTGCTGCTCCCCGCTGGCCTGCTGGGGCTGGTGGGAGAACAGGGGGAGATGGCGCGCCCACTGCCCGGGCTAGGCCGTCCCCTGCATCTGGTCTACCGACCAAACAGCCTAAAGCGAGAGCGGATCGCCAGGCTGGTGAGCGCCCTGCACCAACACTTTCGCCACTGCAGCGACACACCGCGCTAGCGCTGTAAAACACCAGATATGACAACGGGGCCCAAGGGCCCCGTAAACATCCGATTCGTCGTACACTCCCCGCAACTCAGATCCAGGCAAATAGCTCCGGATACTGGCTCCACACCAGCTTGGCAGACATCAGCAAGGAGACGGTCACCAACAGTGGCTTGATCAGCTTCACCCCTTTTTTCAGCACCATCTTGGAGCCAAAGCGGGCGCCGATAAACTGTCCCAGCGCCATGCAAAAACCGACACTCCACACCACCTTGCCACCGAGCGCAAAGAACAGCAGGGAGGCGATATTCGAGGTGAAGTTGAGCAGCTTGGTATGGGCGGTGGCGCGCGCCATGCCAAAACCCGCCAGCGCTACGAAACCGATGGCAAAAAAAGAACCTGTGCCCGGCCCGAAGAAGCCGTCATAAAAGCCGACACCGCCCCCCACCAGCAACGCAAACAGCATGGGAGTCAGACGGCGGGAGCTCTCGGCATCGCTTACCCGCGGCGAGAAGTAGAAGTAGCAGGCAAAGGCCATCAGCAGGAAAGGGAGCAGGCGCTCGAGAATGGCGGCGTCTATGGTCTGCACCGCCAGCGTGCCGATAGCCGCACCGATAAAAGTGCAGATCACCGCAGGCCAGATCATGGCCCACTCCAGCAGCCCCTTGCGGGCATAGAACCAGGTGGCGGAGAAGGAGCCAAAACTGCTCTGCAGCTTGTTGGTGCCGAGCACCAGCGCGGGCGGCATGCCGGTGGCGAGCAACGCTGGCACCGTCAGCAGACCGCCGCCACCGGCGATGGCATCGATAAAGCCGGCGACAAGCGCTACACCGAACAGGGCAAACAGGGTAACCAGTTCCAATTCCATCCATAGACCTCACGAGAGTGGGTTGCCCTAAGGGGTTGGGCAACCGGAGAACACCAAAACGACGTTGTGCGGGGAGCACAGGCTGTCCGCTATCCTAGCGGGCCACTGACCATGAATCTAACGAAACAGTGGCAGCCAATTGATTCCTGATTTTCATTAATTTGAGCGGCCACGCCCCTGCCCCAACCCTCAGAGGGCCCGTTACAGCGCGGGTGACGGGACTTCCGCTTCCTTGATGGCCGCCAGCGCCTCACATAGATGATCCTCATCGGCACCGGGGAAACGGCTGACCCGACCGGCCATGTAGCGTCTGCTGAACAGATTGAACCAGTGCTGCAATGCCTGCCCCGCCTTGAGCTCCCCCGCCACTTCCAGCACGCAGGCCGCCACTTCGGCGGTGCAGAGGTGCTCGTCGCAGTTGGCCACCCGCATCCCATAGGTCGAGAGCGCATCGGGCTTGATGGCCAGCACCGGAAATCCGTCGAGATAGGGGCTCTTGTTAAACATCTTGCGCGCCTCCGGCCAGGTGCCATCGAGCAGGATAAAGAGCGGTTTTTTACCCGGTGCCAGCGTCACCTCGCCGGTCAGGCGGGCAGGCTCCTTCTCGCAAGCGGGAAAGACCACATAGGGCTGCCAGGCTGGATCGGCCAGCAGGGCCAGCAGCTCGGGATGGGGCTGGGTACGTGACCAGAGAAACGCCCAGGTAGTGTCCGGCAACACATCGGCAATGAGGCGACCGGTGTTGGAGGGTTTCATCGGCTCACTGTCATACATCAGCAGGCAGAAACCTGCCTCTGCTTTGAGTTCGGGGCGCCACTCGCAGGCACACCAATCCTCGCGCAGCTGACAGGCCGGACAGCGGGCCAGAGTGCCGCCACGGGCAAGAAACGGTCGGGTAGAGATACTCTTGCGCCAGGCCCGCAGGCGGTTGACGGCGTGATCAGGAACAGGCTTCATCTAGGTTCACAACTGGAGTCAAAACAGGAACGGCAGCGGTGCCAACATGTCACGGCGCCACAGGGCGCGATAACAGGGGGACTGCCGGAAAAGCGCAAGATTGTACCGAGTTACGCGCTGGCGGAACAGCAATCCCTGCCCTTTTCGCCAGACACTGCGCCAACTCCTCTTGTCTTACGACTCCTGACAGCTGCGCAGCAGCTCCAGCAACAGGCTGCCATCGCGCAGCGCCTTGTGCACCTGCACCGAGGTGGGCTTGGTGGGATCTTCGTAGAAGTGGGTGGATTCAATCTGCAGCCGAACCAGATATTCGGCGGGCAACTGGCTGGCCAGCGACTGGTGCAGCATGGGGAACAGCAGCCGATCGGCACGGGTGATCTCGCCCCCCAGCAGCAGCTTGCCCGGATTAAGCAGGCAGATGAGATTGGAGAGTACCTTGGAGAGGCGGCCCGCCGCCTGATGGAGAATATCCTGACAGAGGCCGTTGCCCGCCAGCGCCAGCTCGCACAGCTCGCGGATGGTGACGCTCTCGGGCAAGTCGTGCTCCTGCATCCGTTCGCGCAGATCCCGGTATTGCGCCTCCAGCGCCTGATTGGTCACTAGGGTGCAGGCACAACCAAAGCCGCCGCAGTAGCAGCGCTGGCCATAGGGCTCGAGCTGCAGGTGGCTGAGATCCCCGAGCAGCGCATTCTCGCTCTCGATGAGCTGGCCATTGACCACCATGCCAACCCCGATGTCGTTGTGGACAAACACCAGCACCGCATCGGCGCAATTTTTGGCGGCCCCCCACTCCCGCTCTGCCTGGATCCAGGTGCGCACATCACCACTCACCAGCACAGGTACCGAGAACACCTCCTGCAAGGTCGGCCCAAGCGGCCAGTTGCGCAGATCATAGAAGGGGAAATGTTTGACCATACCGGAGTGACGCTCTACCTGTCCGGGTAGACAGAGAGCGATACAGGCCAGATTGAGGGACTTTCTCGGCAAGAACCCCTGGATCGCATGTACTAAGCTGCCCAGCAGGTCGTTACGCTCAAGCTCGGTAAAGAGGTGGCGATGGCGGGCCAGGGAGCGGCCTGAAAAGTCGAACAGCGCCATATCCACGTAACCACGACCAAGACGCATGGAGAGAAACTGGAAGCGGCGCTCGTTGATGCGCAGCAGGGTCTGACGACGACCGCGCCCCACCGAACTTTCGCCACAGGTCACCACCAGACCACCATCGAGCAGTTCACGAGTGATCTTGGTGATGCTGGCAGGCGAGAGGCCGGTCAGGCGGGAGAGATCGGTGCGCGACAGCTCCTTGTGCTCCTCCAGACTGGCATAGACCAGGCCATAGTTGAGCTGACGGATCAAATCGATACTGCCTTTCACGATCTCATTCATAGGGTATGGATTAAGGGCTGAAACTGGGGCCACCGATTTTCACACATTATTGCTCGATCCCCAAATAAAGCGCGGTCTGAACCGGGGTTCAGACCGCATTGTTGAGTGAATATCACCGAGATGGTCGGGCTCAATAACGGAACTGGGAGACCAGTTTGCGCAATTTGTCACCGGTATTGGCCAGATCGCGGGTGGTGCTGTTGGACTCCATGGCTGCGTCGGTCAGCTCGCTGACGATCTGCTGGATCGCTACCAGGTTCTTGTTGATCTCCTCCGACACCGCATGCTGCTCTTCGGCGGCGGTAGCGATCTGGATATTCATATCGTTGATGGTACTGACCGCCATCACCATGCTGTCGAGGGAGCTGGCAATATGGCTTGCCTCCTGCACCGTCTCCTGACTGCGATCCTCGCTCGCCTGCATCACATCCACCGCCTGCTTCACCCCCCCTTGCAAGCGCTGGAGCATCTCATTGATCTCTTTGGTGCTCTGTTGGGTACGACCGGCCAGCGAACGCACTTCATCCGCCACCACCGCAAAGCCGCGACCCTGCTCACCGGCACGGGCCGCCTCGATAGCGGCATTCAGCGCCAACAGGTTGGTCTGCTCGGCAATGCCGCGAATGACCTCCACCACCGAGCCAATCTTGGCGGTCTCTTGGGCCAACTGTGCGATGACGCCAGCAGCAGTATGCACCTCCCCCACCAGTCGGTTGATGCTGTTGATAGCCGTACTGACCACACCACGAGCTGCGTCGGACTCACGGGCGGCATCACTGGTTGCCGTCGCCGCGTTGGAAGCACTGGCCGCCACCTCCTGGGCAGTGGAGCTCATCTCGGTCACCGCAGTCACCACCTGATCGGTTTCCCGGCTATGGCCATGCATCTGCTGGTCATAGTGCTCGCTCAGATGGTGCAGCTTGTCAACAGCGGTGAAGAGATGGTTACTGGTCTCGCCAACCTGACTCACCACCGACTGGATCCGCTCGACAAAGCGGTTGAAGGCGCTGGCCAGCTGGCCAATCTCATCGTCGCTCTGCACCTTGAGGCGCTGGGTGAGATCCCCGTCACCATTGGCAATATCGTTCAATGCCAGCACGGCATCAGCCAGCGGCTTGGTAACCCGATTCCCCACGATCACGGTCGCCGCCAGGGTGACACCCAGGATCAGCAAGATCACCAGCACACTGCTCTGCAGCGACTCGTGCATATTGCTTTCGCGCTCGGCGCGCAGGGCCGCCAGCTCGTTGTCGATGTCATCGATATAGAAACCGGTACCGATAACCCACTGGTATTTGTCGAGCGCAATGTTGTAGGCGAGCTTGGGAGCATCACGACCAATGGAAGGTTTGGCCGTCCAGTACTCGGCAAAGCCATCCCCCTGACGGGCCACCTTGATAATGTCCTGGATCAGCAACTTGCCCTTGGCATCCTTGTCGTTCCAGCGATTTTTTCCCTCCAGCTCGGCACGGGTAGGCAGCAATATGGTATTGCCCTCGAAGTCATAGACAAAGAAATAGCCATCGCTGCCGTAACGCAACGGCCTGAGCAGCTCTTTGACCTTCTGACGATTTTCCGGAGAATCCGGCTGTGCATAAACGGCATCGACGGCGGTTTTGGCCATCATGATGTAACTGCTGAGCAGCGCTTTACGCTCCTTGATGGCATTCTCCCTCGCCACCACCAGCTCAGACTCCAGGTCGCTCTTGGAGACCATGTAGTTACTGAGATTGACCACCAGGGCCATCAGCAGCACGGGTACTGCACCCAATAACAGGATTTTCTGTTTTAGCGTCATCTTTCACATCCTTGCAGCTGTTTTTATTGGAATTCCTTGCTTACCCATCAGTATAGGTGCTGGCAGGGCGAGCCCAGCTTTCGTTACAATTCCCTTAAACAAATCGGCCAGAACGTGAAAATCATGAATCTTTGTCCTTGCGGCTCAACCCTTTCTCTCGAATTGTGCTGTGGCTTACGTCACAGTGGCGCGGTGGCTGACACCCCGGAGCAGCTGATGCGCTCGCGCTACAGTGCTTTTGTGCTTGGTCTGGGGGAGTATCTGGTCTATAGCTGGCACCCGGCCCACCTTGGCGGTCTCACCGCCGAAGAGCTTTCACGCATCGAAACCCGCTGGGATGGTCTCGAAATCATCGCCAGCCAGGGCGGCCCGGAGGATGAAACCGGGATGGTGGAGTTCAAAGCCTGGTTTCTGGAAGGGAATGAGCGTCACTGCCTCCATGAGCGCTCTCGCTTCGTGCGTTATCAGGGCCGCTGGGTCTACACCGAGGGAGAGCAGGATCCGGCGCCCCTCAAGGCGGGGCGCAACGATCCCTGCCCCTGTGGCAGCGGCAAAAAACACAAAAAGTGCTGCGGCTGACCCCTAACACACCCACCAGACTCGTCAAACAGTGACAAGGGGCATCCGATGCCCCTTTTTTGTGCCTGTTATTCGCCACCAGCCCACAAACCGATGCGATAACAAGCGTGACAAATGTCACATAATGCTCATTAACGCGCGAGCAAATGAGCGTTTGCGAGCGCAAATTTGGCCCATATCAAACATTTCCACTCAGAAGTAGGCCACACTGGCCTCATCTGGAAGAGATGAGACGGGCAACAATGAAAAGAATAACTACACAAGTCGTCATCATAGGCGGCGGTGCCACAGGGGCCGGCATCATGCGCGATTGCGCACTGCGCGGCATCGACTGCATCCTGCTCGAGCGCGATGATATCGCCGCCGGCACCACCGGCCGCAACCACGGCCTGCTCCATTCCGGTGCCCGCTACGCGGTGACGGATCAGGAGTCCGCCCGCGAATGCATCCAGGAAAACCGCATCCTCAAGCGGATTGCCAGCCACTGTGTCGAAGACACGGGCGGCCTCTTCCTCACCCTGCCGGAAGATGACATCAATTTCCAAACCACCTTTATGGATGCCTGCGCCCTGGCCGGTATCGAAACCCGCCAGCTCGATCCCGGTGAAGCCCTGCGCATGGAGCCCAACGCCAACCCGGCGATGATCGGCGCCATCCATGTGCCGGACGGCACGGTCGACCCGTTCCGCCTCGCCGCCGCCAACGTGTTGGACGCTAAAGAGCACGGCGCGCGCATCTTCACCCACTGCAAGGTGCTGGGACTCTTGCGCACACAAGATAGGGTACACGGGGTCAAGGCGATCAACACCCGCACCGGCGAAGCGTTCGAGGTGGAGTGTCAGGAGGTGATCAACGCCGCCGGCATCTGGGGCCAGCAAATTTGCGAATACGCCGATCTCGGCATCCGCATGTTCCCTGCCAAGGGATCCCTGCTCATTATGGATTACCGCATCAACCAGCTGGTGCTCAACCGCGCCCGCAAACCGGCGGATGCGGACATTCTGGTGCCGGGCGATACCATCTCCCTCATCGGCACCACCTCCAGTCGCATCGATTACAACAAGATTGACCAGCTCACCGTCGAACCCGAAGAGGTGGAGGTGCTGCTGCGCGAGGGGATCAAGCTTGCCCCCATCATGGCCCGCACCCGCCTGCTGCGCGCCTACGCGGGCGTTCGCCCGCTGGTGGCGGTGGACGGTGACGACACCGGCCGCAACATCAGCCGCGGCATAGTGCTGCTGGATCACGCCGAGCGCGACGGTCTCAAGGGCTTTAACACCATCACCGGCGGCAAGCTGATGACCTACCGCCTGATGGCCGAATGGGCCACCGATCTGCTGGCCAAAAAGCTTGGCAACAGCAAGCCCTGCCGCACCGCCGAGCTCAATCTGCCCGGCTCGCGGGATCCGGAGAAGGTCTCCGCCCCGGGGCTCTCGGTGCCTGCCGAAGGGTCGGCCCAATACCGCCACGGCGAGCGGGTCATCGCCTTCTTCCGTGACAATCCGAAAGCGAACGCCCTCATCTGCGAGTGCGAAATGGTCACCGCGGGAGAGATCGAATACGCCCTGCGCGAGCTCGATGTGGACAACCTCATCGATCTGCGTCGTCGAACCCGCCTAGGCATGGGCCCCTGTCAGGGCGAGCTCTGCGCCTACCGCGCCGCCGGCCTGATGCAGGAGTACGGCAAGGCCGACGGCCGTCAGGCCTGCGTCATGCTGCGCCAGTTCCTGGAAGAGCGCTACAAGGGCACCCGCCCGGTGCTGTGGGGCGATGCCCTGCGCGAGGCCGAGTTTACCTACTGGATCTACGAGGGGCTGTTTGGCCTGGGGGAATGGACGGCGCCACAACTGGTTGCCGATACCCCACGCGGCTCAACCAGCGAGAGCACTCACAAGGAGAGCCGTCATGAAGTTTGACAATATCGTTATCGGCGGTGGCATGGCGGGACTCTCGGCTGCCCTGCGGCTGGTGGAGGCGGGCCAGAAGACCCTGCTGATGGCCTCCGGCCAGAGTGCCCTGCACTTCTCCTCCGGCTCGGTCGATCTGCTCGAAAGCGAGGGGGATCCCCGCGCTGCGCTGCCTGCCTTTATGGCAGCCCATCCGGATCACCCCTACAGCAAGGTGGGGATGCAAAATATCGAAGCGAGTCTGGCCGATCTGCAGCGCCACTGCGCCGAGCAGGGATTGCCGCTGGTTCGCCACGACACCAATCACCAGCGCCTGACTCCCATCGGTACCCTCAAGCGCACCTGGCTCTCCCCCGATACCTGTGCCTGCGTCACCGATGCGCCGATCCCGGACGTACTGCTGCTGGCCACTCTCGAAGGCTTTCGCGACTTTCATCCGGCACTGGCGGCGGCCAATCTGGCGACCCATCCGCGCTTCGCCCACTGCCGCATTCTGACTGGCGAGATCCGCCTGCCCCAGCTGGCCGAATTCAGCCGCAATCCCCATGAGTTTCGCTCTGCCGACATCGCGCGCCTCTGTGACAAGCACCATCTGGTGGCCGATTTGGCCAGCGAGATCAGTCGAATGGTGCAGGAGAGCGGCGTGCCCGACTGCCGCCATATCGTGCTACCAGCCTGCCTGTCGCTGGGGCTGGTTGGCCCGCGTCTGGCGGAGCTGGAGCAACGTACCGGCTGCACCATCAAGGAGGTGGCGACCATGCCGCCGTCGCTGATCGGGATGCGGATGCAGGAGGCGCTCAAGCGCCGCTTCATGGCCCTTGGCGGCACCTTCCTCACCAGCGAGCGGGTGCTGGGCGCCCGTTACGAGGGGGATCGGGTGGTCGGCGTACACACCCAGAATGGCGATGATCAGCTGTTTGAAGCGGACAACTTCGTGCTCGCCTCCGGCAGCTTCTTTAGCCGCGGTCTGGAGTCCCGTCTGCGCGGCATTCGCGAACCCATCTTCGATGCCGATGTGCTGAGTCTGGAGGAGCGCGACGCCTGGGCCGGTCGTCGCCTGTTCGACCACCACCCCTTTATGGGTTTCGGAGTCAAGACCGACGACAAGCTGCGTGTGCTGCGTGGCGGCAAGCCGCTCGCCAACCTCTACGGCGCTGGCAGCGTGCTGGCTCACTATGACCCCATCAAGGAGGGGTCAGGTTCAGGTGTCGCCGTTGCCACCGGCTGGCAGGCCGCCGGCCATATTCTGGGCGCCGCCCAATGATTTATTTGTCCCATATCCCGTGCCTTCACACCCTACGGGAGGAGAACTGACATGCTACTGGATCACGCCAACCAAACTTTCGATCAGTGCATCAAATGCACCGTCTGTACCGCCTACTGCCCGGTGGCCAAGGCCAACCCCGCCTACCCCGGCCCGAAACAGGCGGGCCCGGATGGCGAGCGGCTGCGGATCAAGAGCCCGGAGCTCTTTGACAGCGCCCTCAAGCACTGCACCAACTGCAAGCGCTGCGAAGTAGCCTGCCCGAGCGGGGTGCGCATCGGTGACATCATTGCCAAGGCCAAGCATCAGTACAGCGGTTTCAAACCGGGGATCCGCGAGTTCGTACTCTCCCACACCGATCTGATGGGCAGCATGTCTACCCTGATGGCGCCTGTGGTCAACTTCACCACCGGCCTCAAGCCGATGAAGCTGGTGCTGGACAAGGCGCTGGGGGTCTCATCCCACCGTGATCTGCCCAAATACTCCCAGGGCACCTTCCGCGGCTGGTACAAGAAGCAAAAAGAAGCGCAGGCCCGTTATGAGCGCCAAATAGCCTATTTCCACGGCTGCTATGTCAACTACAACCATCCTCAGCTTGGCAAGGAGCTGGTGCAGGTGCTCAACGCCATGAACATCGGCGTGCAGTTGCTGGAGCGGGAGAAGTGCTGCGGCGTACCGCTCATTGCCAACGGCTTCATGGACAAGGCCAAGCAGCAGGCGGCCTTTAATATCAAGCAGATGGAGAACTCCCTGCTGGGCAATGAGATGCCGCTGCTGGCCACCTCCTCCACCTGTGGCTTCACCCTGCGGGACGAATACCCCCACCTGCTGGAGCAGGACAACCACAAGGTGCGGGATCGCATCTCCCTGGTAACCCGCTTCCTGTGGAACGAGTTCTACAAGGGCAACAAACCGGCGATGAAGCCGCTCAATCTGCACATCGCCTACCACACCCCCTGCCACATGGAGAAGATGGGCGGCGTCATCTACACCCTCGAATTGCTGCGCGCCATTCCCGGGGTCAAGGTGACGGTACTGGAGTCCCAGTGCTGCGGTATCGCCGGCACCTACGGCTTCAAGTCGGAGAACTACCAGACCAGCCAGACCATCGGCGAGGGGCTGTTTGATCAGATCAACCGCCTCTCCCCCGATCTGGTGATCACCGATTGCGAGACCTGCAAATGGCAGATCGAGATGAGCACCAGCTTCCGCTGCGAGCATCCCATTCATCTGCTGGCCCAGGCTCTGGCATAAGATGAGCGTGACCATATCCGCTGGTGTAAACCCCGAAGCCGGGGTATTCGTTGGTTCACCACCATGCCTTTGGGGCTGCAACCCAAACAGTATCTGATCACGATAAGACCTGAGAGGAGCCCGCATTGCCGGCTTCTCTCATTGATGTTGCCGACCATCTCGCCCATCGGCGGAACGCCCGGCCCGTACAGACTGTAACCGACAGCCCTATCAAAAAAAGAATATTTATTCATTTATTATTTTTATACCCATAAATAGATAATTGATATGACAGATAACCCTGCATGCCTTGCCAAATAACACAGGCATACCTCAGGTGTCGCTCCGTCCCGCCACAGAGACTCATTACACTTCCAATATTCTGACTTTCTTAATAATTTAACCGGGATCTCATTTCTGTCTGTTGGTGCTCTCGGTAATTGATCTAGCGCAAGCCCCCCTCTGATAAATCATCATTCTTTTTACCCATTTGGTAATATCCAACTCGAGCAATCGCATAAAAACATGGGTTTTATTCACTAATAACAATGAAGCGGCCTGCCTGCTCCTGCTTGGCGGGGGCGAACCAATGCCCACATCCAGGATGGAACTGTCAGGTCTGGCAATGAGATCGATTAGGGAGTGATGATCGTGAGTTCACGCAACAGACAGATCAAGCTGGGCCTCGCCGCCCTGCTGCTGACTACCAGCCTTGGCACCAGCGGCTGGGCACAGGCAGCCGATGACACGCAACCCAAAGGCAAGATCGAGGCGCGCAGCGAGCTGTTCGCCAAGGATCACGCCGATCAGTTCACCAGCTGGCAAGCCACCAGCGAAAGCAAGGAACGCACCGATGCGCTGGCGGAAGATCCCAACATGGTGGTGCTGTGGGGCGGTTACCCCTTTTCCAAGGATTACAACAAGCCGCGCGGTCACTTCTATGCCCTGACCGATGTGCGCGAAACCCTGCGCACCGGCGCCCCGAAAACAGCCGAAGATGGCCCCCTGCCCATGGCCTGCTGGAGCTGCAAAGGCCCGGATGTGGCCCGCGTCATCGACGAGCAGGGTGAGGATGGCTACTTCAAAGGGATGTGGGCCAAGGGCGGGCCGGAAGTAGTCAACACCATCGGCTGCGCCGACTGCCACGACACCGCCTCGAAGGAGTTCAAGGAGGGTAAACCGGCCCTGCACCTCTCCCGTCCCTATGCCGATCGGGCCATGACAGCCATCGGCAAGCCGTTCAAGGAGCAGGGGCGCTTTGATCAGCAGTCCCAGGTGTGCGGCCAGTGCCACGTGGAGTACTACTTCAGCGGCCCCACCAAGGCGGTCAAATTTCCCTGGGACAAGGGCACCACGGTGGAGCAGATGGAGGCCTATTACGATGAAATCGGCTTTGCCGACTGGACTCATGCCCTCTCCAAAACCCCCATGCTGAAAGCCCAGCACCCCGAGTACGAAACCTGGCGCGCCGGCATTCACGGCCAGAACAACGTCGCCTGTGTCGATTGCCACATGCCCAAGGTGCAGAACGAGCAGGGCAAGGTCTACACGGATCACAAAGTGGGGAACCCCTTCGATCGTTTCGAGCAGACCTGCCGCAACTGTCATACCCAGAGCAAGGAGATGCTGCAAGGGATCGTCAAGCAGCGCAAAGAGGCGGTGATCGAAACCAAGCTGAAGGTCGAGAAGCAGCTGGTACACGCCCACTTTGAAGCCAAGGCGGCCTGGGATGCCGGCGCCACCGAGGCAGAGATGAAGGATATTCTGCAGGACATCCGTCACGCCCAGTGGCGCTGGGACTACGCCATCGCCTCCCACGGGGTGCAGATGCACGCCCCCGAAGTGGCCCTCAAGGTACTTGGCAGCGCGCTGGATAAAGCCGCTGACGCCCGCACCAAGCTGGCGCGCCTGTTGGCCAGCAAGGGGATCAGCCACGAAATCGCCATCCCCGACATCTCCACCAAGGAGCAAGCGCAAGCCGCCCTTGGCATGGATATGAAGCAGTTCAACAGCGACAAGGCCCAGTTCCTCAAGGCCACGGTCCCCGCCTGGGATGCCGAGGCCAAAGCGGCCGGACGGCTGGCACAGTAACGGCGCCTGCAGGCTCGGCGCCAAGTCGGGCCCGCAGCGGATGGAGGCTTCCTATGGGTGATTTAACGATGGATTTTTTACGACTGATGCTGATGGCAGCCATGCTGCTCACCAGCCTGCAGGGTCAGGCGGCCGAGCCGGCAGCAGCCCCTGTTCCAGCTACACATGAGGTGGAATTTTTACGCAATCCCGACAAGGCCTGTACCGACTGTCACAAGGAGCAGAGCGAGGGGATGCACGGCAAGCATGGTCAGGCGACCAATCCCAACAACCTGGCACCTGTCACCTGCACCAACTGCCACGGCCAGCCCTCCCCCCAGCACAGGGAAGGGGTCAAGGATGTGATGCGCTTTAGCGACAGCTTCAATAACAAACAAAGCACCGAGAGCTACCCCATCGCCGAGCAGAACGGGGTCTGCATGAGCTGCCACGAGCCCAAAGAGCTTCGAGAGACGCTCTGGGCCCACGATGTGCACGCCACCAAGCTCACCTGCACCAGCTGCCACCAGTTGCATCCGGTCAAGGAGCCCATGGTGGCGATCCCGGAAAAATCCCGCATCAAGCTCTGCGTCGACTGTCACAGCAAGCAGCATGAGGCCAGCAAGGCCCGGCAGGAGCAGTCCAAATCGGCTACCGGCAAGGAGGCATCATGAGCTGCTCTCGCCGTGACTTTATGGCGGGCATGGGCGCAGGGGCCCTTATCATGATGACGGGGCCGACTCGCACCCTTGCCACCCCCCTTGCCCACAGCCAGACCATAGACGGGGTCCGCTATGGCATGATCCACGATGAGACGGCCTGCATCGGCTGCACCGCTTGCATGGATGCCTGCCGGGAAGTGAACAAAGTGCCAGAAGGGGTCTCGCGCCTCGAGATCATCCGCTCAGGCCCCATCGGGGAATTTCCCGACGCCGAGTACCACTTCTTTCGCAAGTCCTGCCAGCACTGCGACAACGCCCCCTGCGTCCACGTCTGCCCGACCGGCGCCTCCCATATTCGCAAGGAGGATGGCATCGTCGATGTCGACGCGGATCTCTGCGTCGGCTGCATGTATTGCCTCGCCGCCTGCCCCTATCAGGTGCGCTTTATCAACCCGGTCACCCGAGTGGCGGACAAATGCGACTTTTGCCGCAAGACCAACCTGGCGGCGGGCAAGGAGCCGGCCTGCGTGGAATCCTGCCCCACCAAGGCACTGGTGTTCGGTAATCTGGATGATCCGGACAGCCCCATCGCCAAACGGCTGGTGAAGGAGACTACCTATCGCTACAAGCAGGCACTCGGCACCTCGCCCAAGATGTACCGCGTGCCCAAAGGGGAGATAACGCCATGACCATACAAGCGGCATTTCACTTCTCTTCCCTCGTGTGGGGATTTGTCCGATCGCCATCTACCGCAGTCACAGAAGGAGGAATGGATCATGTTGCATGACGCATTTCACTTCCCTTCCCTTGTCTGGGACTGGCCCATCGCCATCTATCTCTTTCTGCTCGGCATCTCCGCTGGGGCCACCCCCCTCTCGGTGCTGCTGCGCTGCAAGGGGGCCGGCAGCGAGAGCGGCATCATCAAAGCGACCGCCATTCTGGCGCCGGTGAGCGTGGTGCTGGGGTTACTGATCCTCATCTTCCACTTGGCCCGCCCCTGGACCTTCTGGAAGCTGATGTTCCACTATCAGTTCGACTCCGTGATGTCCATGGGGGTCATGCTGTTCCAGGTCTACATGGCGGTGCTGTTCGCCTGGCTGGCGGTGGTGTTTCGCTCCGAGATCGAAACCTTGCGCAGTCACCTGCTGCAAGAGAAGTTCGCCTTTGTGGATGATCTCATCGCTTGGCTTGCCCGCATCGAGCGGCTGCTGGCGCCGCTGTTGCTGCTGCTTGCCGTGCTATTGGGGGCCTACACCGGCTTTCTGCTGTCGGCGCTCAAGACCTATCCGCTGTTGAACAACCCGGTGCTGCCGGTGCTGTTCCTCATCTCCGGCGTCAGCTCCGGCATCGCCTCCACCATCTTGCTGGCGGTCACGCTCTTCAAGGAGAACCATCACAGCCAGGGGGTGAGCTTTGTCCACCGCTTTGAGCGGCCGGTGTTGGCGGTGGAGGTATTGCTGCTGGTCTGCTTCTTTACCGGCCTCTACTTCGGTGGCGGCCAGAAGGAGGCAGCCATGTGGGCCGCCATCGGCAGCGGCTTCTGGGCTCAGGTGTTCTGGCTCGGGGTGGTGGGCATCGGCATGCTGCTGCCCCAGTTGCTGGCCCTGCTGGCTCCCGCACCGCTGCGGGCCAAAAACGGCTATCTGGTACTGGTCTGCAGCCTGACCCTGGTGGGGATCCTGCTGCTGCGCTACTTCGTGCTTTATGCCGGTCAAATGACAGTCGTATAACGGTATGATCACCAGCGCCAGCCACCCTCGGGTGACTGGCGCTGGCTCGTTGATTCGCAAGTGAAATCTAAATGGGGATAACAACGTTGGAATTTCTTTATCGAGGGTTCAACTGCCATATGACAGTGACCGATGCAATGGTTCCCAAATCGCTATCGGATGATCCGGAGCAAGGCGCTGAGTTTGGTGATGACAGAGTTCAATGCGGAGACTCCGATTTCACATGCGGACTCTCTATCACTAATACCATTCACTCACACGAATACGGTGGGAATGGTGAACCAACGGGAGGGATATCGACTACCCCGCATTTTGAAGTAGCCAAACGCTATGCCTTGGGAAATGGAAGGTTTGCCAACGGCCATGTCATCCGAATGTCCATCCCAGAATTAAAGAAAGCTGGCGTAACCATCTATCGAGTCAATGATTGTCTTGATACCCCCTCAGTCCCTTCGGATGACGAACATTGGCTCTATTTCAAAGGCGCGTTTCCTCAAAGCACCATTGTGGAAACGATCCACGTCTACTCAGAAGCGCCTTCCGAACCTGAGTTGAAAGACTGAAATTTGTCATTAATTCAATTAATGTCTAATTGCATTTGGAGGTTATGTGCTGGCGGAGCTCGGCTATCTCTCACTGTTGCTGGCGACCGGACTCGCCCTGCTGCAAGGGCTGCTGCCCTGGCTGGGATTGCGGCTCGCCTCACGCCCGCTGCTGGGCTGCGCAACACCGCTGGCCCTCTTGGTCGCCCTCCTGCTCGGGGCCGCCCTGCTGCTGCTCGCCAGCTGTTTTGGCCAGGATGACTTCACCCTGGTCTATGTGGCCCAGCACGCCAACAGCGCCCTGCCTCTTGGCTTCAAGCTGGCGGCGGTATGGGGTGGCCACGAGGGCTCCATGCTCTTCTTCGTCTTTGCGCTGGGGCTGTGGGGCGCTCTGGTGGCACTTTGCTCCAAGCGGGTCGATCCGCTCATCCGCACCCGGGTATTGGCCATCATGGGGCTGATCGTCGGGCTGTTCGGCCTCTATACCCTGATCTTCTCCAGCCCGTTTGACCGCCAGTTCCCGGGGCCGCTGGAGGGGCGTGATCTCAACCCCATGCTGCAGGATATCGGCCTCATCATCCACCCACCCCTGCTCTATCTCGGTTACGTCGGCTTTGCGGTCAACTTCGCCTTCGCCATGGCGGCGCTGCACTCGGGCAGGCTCGATGGCGCCGTGGCCCACTGGAGCCGACCCTGGGCGCTCGGCTCCTGGGTGTTTCTCACCGCCGGCATCGTGCTGGGCTCCTGGTGGGCCTATTACGAGCTCGGCTGGGGCGGCTGGTGGTTCTGGGATCCGGTGGAAAATGCCTCCCTCTTGCCCTGGCTGCTCGGCACCGCTCTGCTGCACGCCCTGATTGTCTGCGAGAAGCGCGGCGCCTACGGCCACGCCGTGCTGTTGCTCTCCATCTTCACCTTCGCCTTGAGCCTGCTCGGCACCTTCGTGGTGCGCTCCGGGATACTCACCTCGGTGCACGCCTTTGCGGTGGACCCCAGCCGCGGCCTCACCCTGTTGTTGCTGCTCGGCTTGCTATTGACCTGCGCCCTCACCCTGTTTGCCCTGCGGGCGGACATTCGCGCCCCCTACGCCCGCTTTGGCTTGCGGTCAAAGGAGGGGCTGCTCGGCGCCGCCATCCTGCTGCTCTGCGTGGCCTGCGCCAGCGTGCTGCTCGGCACCTTCTACCCCATGGTGTTCCAGTCGCTCCATCTTGGATCGCTCTCGGTGGGCGCCCCCTATTTCAATACCATCTTCGTGCCGCTGGCCCTCTGCCTGATGGCGCTGATGACCCAGCTGCCGCGCCTGCGCTGGCAGCAGCTTGCGGCACATTCCCGACTAAACGCTCTGTTACCGCCGCTGTTTGGCCTGCTTGGCGGCGGGCTGCTTAGCCTTACCTATCTGGAACAGGGATCGTTTTCCGGTAGCTGGATTGGCATCCTCGCCAATATGGTGAGCCTCTGGCTGATGGCCAGCCTGCTGCTCCCGCTCATGCAACCGACATTGCTGCGCGAGTTCACCCTCAATCGGTTTGGCAGCTTGCTGGCCCACCTCGGGGTAGCGGTGTGCGCCCTTGGCATCGCGCAGGTGAGTCACCACAGTCAGGAAGGGGGCACTGTGCTAAGTGCCAACCAGCCCTACCCGCTCGGCGCGTTCGAGTTTCGCTATGAGGGGCGCGAGCCGGTA
The DNA here is from genome assembly GCF_049170755.1 of Aeromonas sp. 604176. NCBI lineage: Bacteria > Pseudomonadati > Pseudomonadota > Gammaproteobacteria > Aeromonadales > Aeromonadaceae > Aeromonas > Aeromonas sp. 604176. Next base: position 20,666 of record NZ_JAAKNE010000023.1, on the reverse strand, counting down.
ATTGGCCCCAACTATACCGCCGAGCGGATCACGCTTAGCGTGCACAAGAACGGTAAAGAGGTGGCGCGGCTGACGCCGGAGCGGCGCCACTACAGCGTGCGCACCATGAACATGAACGAACCGGGCATCGCGTGGGGAATGCTCGGCGATCTTTACGTGGTGCTGGGTGAGAAGATGGGACCAGATGCCTATGCCATGCGGCTGCACTACAAACCGCTGGTGCGCTGGATCTGGCTCGGCGGCCTGTTGATGATGGCAGGCGGTACCCTGCGTCTGCTCGCCCGCCGCCCCGTTGCGGTTGGCACCTCCCATCACAAGCTCGAACAGGAGGCCTTATGAGATCCCGCCTGCGCCTCTTTGTTCCCCTGCTGCTGACCCTGAGCCTCGGCGCCCTGCTCTGGCTCGGCCTTGGCAACAATCCCTATAGCCAGGATGAGGCGACGCTCGGGCGTACCCTGCCTGCGTGGCAGAGCGACGATCTGCTGGACGGGAGTCCGATCCAGACCGCCAGCCTCAAGGGGGAGCCCTTTGTCCTTAACGTCTGGGCCAGCTGGTGCGCCAACTGCCGCGCCGAGCATCCGCTACTCAGCGAGCTCGCGGGCACAGTGCCCCTCTACGGCCTCAACTACCGGGACAAGGGAGATGCCGCACGCGCCTGGCTTATTCAGGCGGGCAACCCCTATCGCGCCGTGCTGGCCGACCCCGACGGCAAACTGGCGCTGGAGCTCGGCGTCTACGGCACGCCGGAGACCTATCTCTTTGATGCTGATGGCGCCCTACTTGCCCGCCACACCGGCGAGCTCACCAACGAGATCTGGCTACGCCAGTTTGCCCCCCTGCTCGACCAGGCGCGAACTGACGCACAGATAAAGGCCGCTACAACGGCACCCGCAATTGCGCCATCTATTGCAACATCAGCTCGGGAGACACAGCCATGATGTGCCGTTCTCTTGCCTGCCCCCTGCTGGCCCTCGGCATGCTGCTGAGTGCAACTGCATATTCCAGCGGGGTCGATACCTATCAATTTCGCCACCCCGAGCTGCAAAACCGCGCTCAGGAATTGGCCCGCGCCCTGCGCTGCCCCCAGTGCCAGAACCAGAATCTGGTGGAGTCCAACTCCCCCATCGCGCGGGATCTGCGGCTCGAAGTCTACCGCTGGGTGGACGAGGGACAGTCTGATGAGCAGGTGATCGCCCGCATGACGGAGCGCTTCGGTGATTTCGTCCGCTACGATCCCCCCTTCAAGAGCAGCACGGCGCTGCTGTGGGGCGGCCCCCTGCTGCTGTTGGGGCTGGCGCTGTTGACCCTGTTTCGCCGCCTAACGCGCACAAAGGCGCAACCCATCCCTGCCGTTAAGGCCATCGTTGAGGCCCCCCCTCAACCCGCCGCCGATCCGCGCAGCGAATTGAATTTGCTGATCATGCACGGGGAGCAGTCAGGCCTCTCCCCCGACCAACCACTCTACCAGGAGCTAGTTGCCGCCCGCCTGGCCAGCGCTATCCCGGCGGCTGAGCTGACCCTGCGTGCGCAACTGGCCAGCCAGCGTGACAATCGCGGCCGCAATAACCGGCACGGGCGGGCCTTGTTGCTGCTTGGCCTCTTGGCCATCGCGGCTGTTGCCGCTGGCTATCTCAGCAGCGGCCGCTATCAGGCATGGCAGGATTATGCATCCCGTCCCGATCCGCTGGCGGGATTAAGCCCGCGGGATCTGCAGGACAAGGAACTGGGGAGTCTGCATCAGAAGCTTCAGCGCAATCCTGCCGATCTCGACAGCTGGGCGGCGCTCGGTCAGCTCTATCTCTATCGGGACGAGTACGACAACGCCCTGCTCGCCTACCAGCGTCTCGCCCTGCAAGAAGGGGGCGCCAGCGCTGCGACTCAAGCCGCGCAGGCTACCGTGCTCTACTATCAGGCGGGCCAGCAGCTGACTCCCGAGGCAACCCGCCTACTGGAGAGCGCCCTCACGCAGGATGGGGGGGAAGTGAGCGCCCTGATGCTGCTCGCCTCCGATCACTTTCTGCATGGTCGCTACCGTCAGGCCATTGCGCTATGGCAGCAACTGCTCGATGAAGAGCGACCCCGCATCAACCGGGCCGCACTGATCGAGGCAATTCAGACCGCGCGAATGATGGGTGGCTAGCCCGGCAGATCCGTTGCATCTTTTCAGGACGTTAGCGCCTTCTTCTTCCTGCCAAGCACTGCGCAATGCCAATCAATGCAAAACACCCCCATGCGGGGGTGTTTTGTTATTGGGCCACCTTGGCAGGTTTATCTCGACACCCGCTTAAGGTCGTTCGCCAGCGGCCAGACGGCGGTTGATATCGGCAACGACCGGGGCGATATCCGCCAGAGTGTCGATGACGTAATGAGCACCCGCCGCCCGCAGTTTGGCCTCGGCCGGTGCGCGCCGGGCGGCGATCTCCGGCTCGCTCATGGCGACAAACTCGTCCCAGGTGGCGCCAAATTCGTTGCCGGAAACCGACAATCCCACCGTCCACATGCCCGCGTTAAGCCCTTCGCTGATACCCGGCACGGCGTCATCCACCTTGATGCAGCGATGCACGGCGCTCACTCCGAGCTCAATCACGTTGGCCAGCGCCATCCAGGGGCCGGGGCGACCACCTGCCTTGAGATCGTCAGTGGCGACCCAGTGATCCGGGCGATAGCCGTGAGCGGCCGCCGCAGGCACCAGCGCCTCCATCACCGGACGGGGATAACCGGAGCAGGAGCCGATGCGCAGTCCCTGTTCCCGCAGAGCATCCAGCACCGGCAACACGCCGGGGATGGGGGCGGCAAAGCGGGTCACGGCGGCAATCTGCAGCGGCATAAAGGTGTGATAAATGTGGTCCACCTCGGCGTGGCTCATAGGATGGCCGAAGCGGGCCTGCCAACGCGCATCCAACGAGGGCAGACGGCCCAGCGCGGCGATATGATCCCACTTGCCAAGGCCCATGGGCTGGCGCGCCTCATCCAGGGTCACGGGAAAGTCATAGGCGCGGGCGAAGGCCTCGACGAAGATGGAGGTGGGGGCGAAGGAGCCAAAATCGACGACGGTACCAGCCCAATCGAGGATCAGCGCCTCCACGTCGGTGGTCGGGTCTACAGCAATCTGCAAGTCAGTCATGGTGGTGTTCCTGTTTCGGTGAAAGTGCGATCTCGCCAAGGGCGCGATCGAGAATGGTGATGGCGCGCACCAGATCGGCGCGGGCGATATTGAGCGGCGGCGAGAGCTGGATGACATTGCCCTGAGAGACCTTGAAGCTGAGCCCCAGTTCCAGACAGCGGTAGAGCAGCCGCTCGGCGGCCTGGCTATTGCGGGCACGACTCTGGTGATCGACCACCAGATCGAGCGCCCAGAGCATACCGATACCGCGTACTTGTCCTATCAGCGGGTGACGCTCGGCCAACTTGCCGAGCTCGGCCGCCATAAAGCGGCCATCCTCCTGCGCTTTTGCCAGCAATCCCTCTTCACGGATGGTAGCGATGGTCGCGAGCGCCGCCGCGCAGCCGATGGGGCTCTTCTCGTGGGTGTAGTGACCGAGCGAAATAGCTGCCGCCTGATTGAAACGGTCGCGGGTGATGAGCGCCGCAAACGGCACCACCCCGCCCCCCAACCCCTTGCCCAGACAGATGATGTCGGGTTCGATGCCGAACTCTTCAAAGCTGAACCAGTGGCCAGTGCGCCCCAGGGCATTGGGGATCTCGTCGACGATCAACAGCACCTTGTGGCGATCGCAGATCTCCCGCACCCGCTGCCAGTAGGCCTTCGAGGGCACCTGCACATCGGTGTTGCGGATAGGTTCGGCGATAAAGGCGCCGATGCCTCCCTCCTTCTCGATGACGTACTCCAGATAATCGGCGTAGTGCAGGTCATCCCCCTCCCCGCGATACCAGACACCGCGATAACGGGTGGGCGGCGGGATGCGCTCCACGCCGGCCATCAAGGGGCCCATACCAGCGCGAAAACAGGCCTCGCCGCCGACCGAGATGGCATCGAGGGAGGCGCCGTGAAAGGCATCCCACAGGGACACCACCTTGCTGTTGCCGGTGATGAAACGGGCGAGCTTCAGGGCAATCCCCACCACCTCGCTGCCGCCGGGGGCGAACAGCACCCGGTTGAGATCGCCCGGGGCCAGCTCGGCCAGGGTGCGGGCGCAGTCGATGGCAACCTGATGGGTGTAGCGGCGGGGCGCGAACGGCAGATCGGCGAGTTGCTGCTGCACCGCGGCCACCACCCTGGGGTGACCGTGACCCAGCTGATGAACGCTGTTGCCGTGAAAATCGAGGTAACGCTTGCCCGATACGCTGGTCAACCAGCTCCCCTGCGCCCCCTCGATCAAATCCAGACAGGGGGTGGAGAGTGCCTGATGGAGAAAGTAGCGGCTATCCTCCACCAATCCGGCCTGTACATCTTCGCTCTGGCCCGCCCACCAGCGCGCCCGCCCCTCGCCGAGGTTGATATCCCCTTCGCTGTCGGCGCGGCCACTGCCGTGCAGCTTATGGTCATACAAATCGCGACCACGCAGATCACGACCCTGAGCCAGCATGCTGGTCATCGCGCGTCCCCTTGCCAGTAGCAGGCGCTGGCCATGGCGGCGAGCAGATCGCGCACCCGCTCAGGGGTCACGTCGCCGATATTGCCGATACGGAAGCAATCGGCTTGGGAGACCTTGCCCGGATAGATAACAAAGCCCTGCGCCTTGAGCCGCTGGTAGAAATCGGCGAAGCGGTAGTCAGGGTGGGCCGGAGAGTAGAAGGCGGTGATGATGGGGGATTGCCACTGTTCTGGCAGCAGCGGCGCAAAGCCAAGCGCAGCCATCCCCGCCACCAGCGTACGCTGATTTTCACTGTAGCGCTGATGACGGGCTTCAATGCCCCCCTCCTCGTCCAGCTCACGCAGGGCCTGGGAAAAGGCAAGCACAGTATGGGTGGGCGAGGTAAAGCGCCACTTGCCCCCCTGCTGCTCCATGGTCTGCCACTGGGCGTGCAGGTCGAGGGAGACCGAGCGGGCGCGACCGGCGCAGGCCACCAGCGCGGCGCGGCGAGCGATGACGAAGCCAAAGCCCGGCACCCCCTGAATGCACTTGTTGGCCGAGCTGATGAGAAACTCGATGCCAAGGTGTCCCATGTCGATGGGTATACCGCCAAAGCTGCTCATGGCATCGACGATCAGGCGGATGCCGCGGCGCTGGCAGAGCGCAGCCACCTCATCGAGCGGATTGAGCATGCCGGTGGTGGTCTCGCAATGTACCATGGCCAAATGGGTGATCTCGGGGTGGCGCGCCAGCATCGCCTCGATGGCGGCGGGTTCGGGGCGGGTGGTCTCACCGCAATCGAGCTCATGGTGACGCAGGCCAAGACAACGGGCCATCTCCCCCATGCGGGCACCGTAGGCGCCGTTGTTGATGATCAGCAGACACTCATCGACGCCTATCGCCGAGCCCAGTACGCTCTCCACCACATAGCTGCCACTGCCCTGCAGCAAGACGGCGCTGTAGTCACTTTCATATTCAGGGCCGGTGGCGAGGCGCACCAGCTCGCGGCGGATGGGCTCCACCACGCCTTGGTTGTAGTCCGCATCCCAGGTACAGCTGTCTTGCAGCATGGCGGCGCGCACCGTGGCGGTGGTCGAGAGGGGGCCCGGGGTCAGCAGCAGGTAATCGACGGCGGCGGGGGCCGCAGGAATATGGATCATGATTTCGCTCCTATTGGTATATACCAGAATGAGCACATTGTGGGTAACTCCCCCGCCAAGGTCAAAGGGGTGGCGCTACGTGCAACAAAAAATTCATTTTCAGCGCAGGGATCGCGATAATCTAGGAAGCCTGAACAACAGGGGCGATTCTGGTATCTACCAACGCATGTTGATGTTGCCGTGAAACGACCGGGCAGATGACCTGTCCTGTGCCCAGCCCATTGCCCAACTCATTGCATAACCAGGGATTTTCATGAGCAAACCGCAATATCTGCAGATCAAGGATGCCCTCGCCAACCAGATCTTGGCAGGGGGTCTGGCCCCCAACGACAAGCTCCCCTCCGAGCGGCTGCTGGGGGAACTCTATGGCACAACAAGAGTCACCATCCGCGAGGCGCTGGTGCAGCTGGAGGCGAACGGCCTTATCTATCGGGAGGATCGCCGCGGCTGGTTCGTCACCCCGCCGCGCTTTCGCTTGAACCCCAGACGCACCTCCAACTTTCACCAGATAGTGCGGGAGCAAGGAGGAGAACCGCACACCGAGCTGCTGGAGAAAAGCCGCCAGGCGGTGCCGCCCGCGTTGATGGCGCAACTGCAGCTCAAGCCGTTTGACAGCCTCTTTTTGCTCAAGCGACTGCGCTACGCCAACGGGCGCGCCATCTGCTACTGCGAGAACCACTGCCTGCCCGAGCGGGTGCCCGGCCTGCTGGCGCTGGATCTCAACGGCAGCCTGACCGAGATCTACCAAGCCCATTACGATCTCCACTACGCCCGCATGCAGGTGCGCTTTTTCCCCACCGCCCTGCCGGACGAAGTGGCCAAGGCGCTGGGGGCCACCGCTGGCCTACCCGCCCTGCGCCTCGAGCGGCTCAACTTCGATCAGCACGGACGGGTGCTCGACTTCGATCTGGAGTACTGGCGTCACGACAGTCTGGAGATCGAGGTGGATACCCAGGATTAGTCACGGATAAATCAGGAACGGCAAAACGTCACGGGGCTGTCACGGTCACGTCATAAAGATCCCCTAGCCTCTCTCTCGACCAATCTGGTTTATACCAAACCAATTTAACTGGAGAAGAGGATGAAACAGGGAACCCATCTGCTGGCCGCCGCCGTGCTGGCTGCCATGACCGCCCCGGCACTGGCCGCGACCGATCTCACCGTCTACACCGCCTTCGAACCGGAGCAGCTCAACGAGCTGAAAACCGCGTTCGAACGCCAGCATCCGGACATCAACATCAAGTGGGTGCGTGACTCCACCGGCGTTGTCACCGCCCGCTTGCTGGCAGAAAAAGCCCAGCCCAAAGCGGATGTGGTATGGGGACTGGCCGCCACCAGCCTGATGCAGCTCGATCAGCAGCAGATGCTCAATGCCTATGCACCGAAAGGACTGGAGAAGCTCGACAGCCGCTTTCGCGACAGCAAGGCCGAGCCGCACTGGATCGGTCTGGACGCCTTCTTCAGCGCCATCTGCTTCAACAAGGTAGAGGCGGAGAAACAGGGGATCCCGGCCCCCACCAGCTGGGCCGACCTCACCAAGCCCATCTACAAGGGCAAGGTGATCATGCCCAACCCCAGCTCCTCCGGCACCGGTTACCTGAGCGTTGCTGGCTGGCTGCAGACCATGGGCGAGCAGCAGGGCTGGCAATTCATGAACGGCCTGCACCAGAACATCGACCGTTACACCCACTCGGGCTCCGCCCCCTGCAAGCTGGCCGCCAGCGGCGAGACGGTGATCGGGATCTCCTTCGACTTCCCGGCCACCAGCCTCAAGGCCAAGGGTGCCCCCATCGAGGTGGTGTTCCCGAAAGAGGGGTCAGGTTGGGATATGGAAGCTGCCGCCATCATCAAAGGCACCCCCAAGCTGGATGCCGCCAAACAGCTGCTCGACTTTGCCGCCACCGAACAGGCCAACGCCCTCTACAACAAATCGTTCGCCGTGGTCGCCATCCCCGATGTGGCCCAACCGAGAGCGGGCTATCCGGCGGATATCAAAGGCCAGATGATCGACAACGACTTTAGCTGGGCAGCCCGCGAGCGTAACGCCATCCTGGCCCAGTGGAGCGCCAGCTTCGACGGCAAGACCGAAGCCAAACAGTAAGCGTGAAGGGCGGCGATTTGTTCACGCCAGACACACCGCTGCCAATAAACTGCCAGTCGAAGGCCAACAGCTGTTGGCCTTCGCTTTTTGGTTTTAACTTCCCGAGTTTGCATTGCCTTCAATTAGCGACGCTTCGCCCATCCACACAGGGCCCAGCCACTTGCTGACGACCCGATCTCATCTGACTGTCATCAAGCTGTCATCCCCCGATCACCTGACCGTCACACTTCACCCGCAAACTGGTATATACCAAATCAGTAGCGAGTCGAACCATGACCCAGCCCTATCTGGACATTCAACATCTCAACAAGCAGTTCGGTGCTTTTCAGGCCCTCAAGGGGATCTCTCTGACCATTGAGCCGGGGGAGTTTATCTGCTTTCTCGGCCCCTCCGGCTGCGGCAAAACCACCCTGCTCAGAGCCATCGCCGGCTTGGATCTGCCGGACAACGGCGAGATCTGGCAAGGGGGGCGCAATATCTCCCGCCTGCCGCCCCAGGAGCGCGATTTTGGCATCGTGTTTCAGTCCTATGCCCTCTTCCCCAACCTGACGGTGGCCCAGAACATCGCCTTCGGCCTTGAGAATCAGGGGCTGGCGCGGGATCTCATCAAGGAGCGGGTCGATCACTGGCTGGGGCTGGTGGATCTAACTGCCCAGTCCCACAAATACCCGAGCCAGATCTCCGGCGGCCAGCAGCAGCGGGTGGCGCTGGCCCGGGCGCTCGCCCTCTCCCCCGGTTTGTTGCTGCTGGACGAACCGCTCAGCGCGCTGGATGCACTGGTGCGCACCCATCTTCGCAGCGAGATCCGCGCCCTGCAGCAGCGCCTTGGCATCACCACCATCATGGTGACCCACGATCAGGAAGAGGCGCTGACCATGGCCGACCGCATCGTAGTGATGGAGGGCGGCCGCATCGTACAGGTGGGCACCCCGCAGGAGATCTACCACCAGCCTGCCAGCCGCTTCGTGGCAAGCTTTGTCGGCACCATGAACTTCCTCGAGACCCTGGTGCTGAGCCCCACTCAGGTGCGCCTCAACGAACAACCGCTGCAACTCGCCAACCAGGCCGCTGCCGGCAGCAAATTGCAGGTGGCGATCCGCCCCGAGGCGATCACCCTGAGTGCGCCGAGCGAGCCGTATCTTGGCCAACATGGCGTTGAAGTAACCATCGATCAGGTGGAGTTTCTCGGCGCCGCCCAGCGCCTTATCTGCACCGCCGACACCTATCTGGGCCCGCAGCAGATCCTGGTGGAGCGCCCGACCCACGAGCTGCCCCGCCACGAACAGGGTGGCTGGCGCAGCGGCATGCGCTGCTCGCTGCACTGGCCCGCCGGAGCGATGCAGCTGTTTGAAGGAGATCGCCCATGACAGCCCCCTTCGCGACCTCCTCCCTGTTGCCGCCAGCGACAGCCCGCCAAGACTCTCGCTGGCAGCGGCTCTGTCGCGGCTGGAGCCGGGATCAGCTGCTGCAACTGATCCTGCTGGTGCTCGGCATCGCCCTGCTCACCGGCGGTCTGCTGCTGCCACTGCTCACCATGCTGCAAAAAAGTCTGCAGGATGAGAACGGCCTCTGGGTGGGCCTTGCCAACTTCAGCGCCTACTTCGACTCCCCTCATCTGGGGCGCACCATCGGCAACACCCTCTGGCTCGGGGTGCTGATCACCGCGCTGGTGGTGACCATCGCCTTTGGCTACGCCTACGCCCTCACCCGCACCTGTATGCCGGGCAAGCCCCTGTTTCGCCTCATCGGTTTGATCCCGCTGTTGATGCCCTCCCTGTTGCCCGCCATCAGTCTGGTCTACTGGTTTGGCAATCAGGGGATCGCCAAGGGGCTGCTCGGCGGCGAGAGCATCTACGGCCCCATCGGCATCGTCATTGGCCTTGGCTTCTGGTGCTTCCCCCACGCCCTGATGATCCTTATCACGGCGCTGGGTCAGAGCGACGCCCGCCTCTATGAAGCCTCCCGGGTGCTGGGCAGCAGCGGCTGGCGCACCTTTGTCACCGTCACCCTGCCTACCGCCCGTTATGGCCTGCTCAGCGCCGCCATCGCCGTCTTCACCCTCACCATCTGCGACTTCGGGGTAGCCAAGGTGATTGGCGGCCAGTACAGCGTGCTGGCTACCGATATCTACCGGCAGGTGATCGGGATGCAGAACTTCTCACTCGGCGCCGTTGCCAGCGTTACCCTGCTGCTGCCGGCACTGTTGAGCTTTGCACTCGAGCACAGAGTGCGCAGCAAGATGCAGGAGCAGAGCAGCACCAAGGCGGTGCCCTATCAACCCAAACCCCATCGGCTGCGGGATCTGCTGGCGCTCGGTTGGTGCACGCTCTGGGCCTTGCTGTTTCTGGCGCTGGTGGGGATGGCCGTTTACGGCTCCCTGGTGCAGTTCTGGCCCTACAACCTCGAGCTTACGCTGGATCACTACGCCTTTGACAGCAATAGCGTCTACGGCTGGCAGCCCTTTACCAACACCTTGCAGCTGGGCCTCTATACCGCGCTTATCGGCACCGTGCTGGTGATGGTGCTGGCCTGGGCGCAGGAGAAGGGGCGCTACTTTGCGCCGCTGCGCCAGCTGTTGCATCTGCTCGCCATGCTGTCGCTGGCGGTACCCGGCATGGTGCTGGGGCTCGGTTACATCTTCTTTTTCAACGGCAATCCGCTCTTTGGCAGCCTCTATGGCACCCTGCCGCTGATGGTGCTCTCCTGCGTCATCCACTACTACACGGTGGGCCATATGACGGCGCTGACCAGCCTCAAGCAGTTGCCCAAGGAGCTGGAGCTGGTGGCCATCTCATTGCGCATTCCGCTCTGGAAGGCGTTCTGGCGAGTCACCCTGCCCGCCTCCCTGCCCGCACTGCTGGAGATCTTTATCTATCTGTTCGTCAACGCCATGACCACCACCTCGGCGGTGATCTTCCTCTACTCGAGCGACAGCGTGCTCGCCTCCATCGCCGTGCTGAACATGGAGGATTCCGGCGATACCGCCGCGGCCGCCGCCATGGCCACCCTGATCCTGCTGGCCGCCGCCACCGTCAAGCTGCTCCAACTCTTTTTGAGCCGCGCCCTGCTGGATCGCACCCAGCGCTGGCGCCACCAATAACCTTATCGAGGAGTCATCATGTCCACTCTCCCCTTCTGGCTGGCCGAGGCGCTCGCCGCCGAACAGCCCGCGCCGCCCACGCCCCTTCACGGCCACCACGAGGTCGATGTCTGCATCGTCGGTGGCGGCTTTACCGGGCTGTGGAGCGCCATCGCCCTTAAACAGGCCGAGCCACACTTGCGCATCATGGTGCTGGAGAAAGATCGCTGCGGCAGCGGCGCCTCCGGGCGCAACGGCGGCTGCCTGCTCACCTGGTCGGCCAAATATCTGACGTTAAAGCGCCTCTTTGGCGAAGAGCAGGCCGCCTGGCTGATGCAAAGATCCGAGCAGGCGGTACACGAGATTGCCCGCTTCTGCGAAACGCACAACATAGAGGCGCAGCTGAGGGTCGAGGGCACCTGTTACACCGCCACCAGCGAGGCCCAGCGCGGCCTGATGGAGCCGGTATTGCAGGAACTCAAGCGAGCCGGTCTTAACCAGTGGCAGGCTATTGAAGAGGGTGAACTGGCGAGCCAGAGCGGCTCCCACGTCCATCTGGAAGGGCTCTACAGCCCCCACGCGGGCTCGGTGCAACCGGCGCTGTTGGTGCGTGGCCTGCTGCGGGTGGCGCGGGAACTGGGGGTCGAGGTCTATGAACACTCCCCCATGCGGCGCCTTGAGGCGGGCCAGCCTGCGCGGGTGCCAACGCCACAGGGCGAGGTGCGTGCCCGCAAGGTGCTGCTGGCCCTCAACAGCGCCATGGTGCAGCACTTTCGCGAGTTTCGCCGCAGCATAGTGCTGGTCTCCTCCGATATGGTGATAACCGACCCCGCGCCGGATGCACTGGCTGCCCAGCAGCTTGAGCACGGCCGCTCCGTGGTGGATGGCCGCACCTTTGTGCATTACTACCGCTCCACCCCGCAAGGGCGGCTGATGCTGGGCAAGGGGGGCAACACCTTCGCCTTTGCCAACCGCCATCTGGCCGAGTTCAATGCGCCGAGCCGTTATCTTGCCCCCCTCACCCGCACCCTGCACCGCTTCTTTCCGGCGCTTAAAGAGGTGCCCATCGCCGCCAGCTGGTGCGGCGCCTCCGACCGCTCGGTGGATGGCCTCCCCTTCTTCGGCCACTGGCGAGGGCAGCCCAATATTGTCTATGGCCTCGGCTACTCCGGCAACGGAGTGGCGCAAAGCTGGATCGGCGGCCAGATCCTGGCGGCCTTGGTGCGCGATGAGGTGCGGGAAGCGGACAAACCGTGGCGCGACTGCGCCCTAGTCAGCGGCCCGCGTGGCTACTTCCCGCCAGAGCCATTCCGCTGGCTGGGCGCCATGGCGGTGCGCAACGCCATCAGGCGCAAGGAGCGTGCGGAAGATGAAAACCGCCCGGTGGCCTGGTATGACAAACAGCTGGCCAAACTTGCCGATGCGGCGGGCAAGGCGGATAAATAGCCTTCCCAAGACCATATTTATTGAAACTGCCGCCCCTTGGGTCGGCAGTTTACAGGTGAAACCAGAGGGACATTATCAAGCAACATGACCAGCTGATTGACCCCTGCGTCAGCAGAATTGATGCATCAGCAGGACAGCTCCAGACAACGTTGACGCTGCGCAACAATCTTGGTTTGTTCAATTCTGGCGGCAGGCAATAACTATGACATACTCCCCCCCCCATAATCCGAATTCGTGTCGCTTTTTAAAGTCAAGAGTTCAAAAAATCGCCACCAATCACCTTGTTAACAAATTTATTGATCTCCGACTGCTTTTTGTCTTCATTCAGTTTGCATAGTTCACTGCGTCAGTTACCATGCCTCAATTGAGGATAAACCGCCTTAGTTGATGTTGTTTTCTAAGGTTGCATTTTCAATAAAGATTATATTGGGTTGTGACTTTAAGAATTAGCTTTCGTTTGAGTGATTATTATATTTCATACTTACATGACATTTTGTATTAACTTTTTTGGTGTTATTTATGAGTCGCTGGATAGAAAATTTTGAAAAGCATCCCTTCCAAGATACTTGGTCTCAAATTGTATCGTTAAAAGATAGTATCAACTCAGATGATAAAACAGTCATCACCGATACAACTGAAATAGCAAGACTCAAGAAAGTTGTAGCATTTATAAATGAACTTTTATTAGCCTGCGACCCAGAATTAATACCAGAGCAAACATGGAGCAATTTTTCAAGCCAAGCTACTGCGTGTCTGCAAAGCATATCGAGCTTTAATAGCAGCCGAAATATTCAACATATCATTCAAGCCAACTCTAACTTGGATAATCTGTTAACTTATATACGCCCATACCAAGTAATAACAGGAAAGGCAGCTAGAGCGGCTAAAACAGCCTTTTCATCCTATACAAAAGAGATTTCTATAAGCCTAGACTCAATTAATAGAGAAATCACCACAAAATTTGACTCTATCCAATCTGACGCCGATTACCTGTTAGATGAAATTGAAAAAATAAAGAATAACGCAGCATCAGAACTGGAAAACTGCGAAATAATTAGTGAAAAAATCACAAACCTAGATGAAGATTATTTTAATAACTCCGTGAACAAAAGTTTAAAGACTAGGATGGAAGAGTTTGAGTCAGAAATAACTCAAGCCCATGAAAAAATACTGAATTTCTCTGAAATTCTCTTTGAGGGAACTTCAACCGATGACTCTGTAGAACAGAAAATAAAAGTTGCTCTCGATAATATAGAGTCAGATGCGAAAGAAAGCGCATCCCAACTTGTAAAGCTCAGGTCAAAGATTGATGACTTCAGTAATTATTACAATCTAGTTTTTGGTGAACTTCAGGATGATGAAAATAGAAAAGGAGGATTGAAATCAGAAATTGACACTAGAAAAAAAGAACTAGAAAAATTCAAAGAAACTCAAGAGTTAAAATATAAAACTCTTGTTGAAGAGATAGAGAGTTTACTCCCTAGTGCAACTAGCGCTGGTTTAGCAAGCGCATATAGAGAAATGAAAGTCAGCTTTGATGGTCCGATTATTCAAAACACAATAATATTCTACGGTACAATTGCCTGTTTAATTTTTACTGCACTTGTATCAATGACTCAAGAGCTTGGTTGGTTTTATATAAAGTTTCATAACATTCCAGAATTAACAACATTGGCCTCTAATATTTTATATAAAGCACCGATAATTATACCTGTAATTTGGTTAGCGTTGTTCTCATCAAAAAGAAGAAGTGAAGCATTACGTTTACAGCAAGAATATGCGCATAAGGAAGCCTTGGCAAAATCATTCCAAAATTTCAAGGCTCAAATTGAGGCGTTAGGGGAGGAAACCCCTGTACTCATGAATAAACTTCTTGAGGCAGCCATTGATGCTGTATCAAAAAATGCATCAGACACATTAGATAAGAAGCATGGGGACAAGACACCTGTTCATCAAACACTTGATGGAGCACTTGACTCATTAGGAAAGATAAAGGCTTTATTCGAATCTAAAAAACCTTAACCATAGTTAAAATTATATTGTAAGTTCGAATCGCAAAAAGCTAATTCGTGCTTACGATAAAGAAGAACGTATCCATCATAATAAAAACGCCGCCCATCGGGCGGCATTTTTATTAGAGATAACGGGCTAACGGGAATTACCAGCCGGTTACTTCGCGCAGGGCCTTGCCGATATCGGCCAGGGAACGGACGGTTTTCACGCCAGCATCTTCCAGCGCGGCAAACTTCTCGGCGGCGGTACCCTTGCCACCGGAGATGATGGCGCCAGCGTGGCCCATCCGCTTGCCGGGAGGGGCAGTAACACCCGCGATATAGGAGACCACCGGCTTGGTGACGTGGGCCTTGATATAGGCAGCCGCGTCCTCCTCGGCGTTGCCGCCGATCTCGCCGATCATCACGATCGCTTCGGTCTGCGGGTCGTTCTGGAACATTTCCAGAATGTCGATAAAGTTGGAGCCCGGGATGGGGTCGCCACCAATACCGACGCAGGTGGACTGGCCAAAGCCCTCGTCAGTGGTCTGCTTGACCGCTTCGTAGGTCAGGGTGCCGGAGCGGGAGACGATGCCCACCTTGCCCGGCTTGTGAATGTGGCCCGGCATGATGCCGATCTTGCACTCACCCGGAGTGATAACGCCCGGGCAGTTGGGGCCGATCATCCGCACGCCGGTCTCTTGCAGCTTCACTTTGACGTCCAGCATATCCAGCGTCGGGATGCCTTCGGTGATGGTGACGATGAGCTTGATGCCCGCATCGATCGCTTCCAGGATCGCGTCCTTGCAGAACGGTGCCGGCACATAGATGACGGTGGCGGTGGCGCCGGTCGCTTCGACTGCGTCACGGACGGTGTTGAACACCGGCAGGCCCAGATGGGTGGTGCCGCCCTTGCCCGGGGAGACGCCGCCGACCAGCTGGGTGCCGTAGGAGAGCGCCTGCTCGGAGTGGAAAGTACCCTGACCGCCGGTAAAGCCCTGGCAGATGACTCGGGTGTCCTTGTTGATCAGTACGCTCATCAGTTGGCCTCCGCTGCTTTGACGACTTGCTGCGCGGCATCGGTCAGACTCTTGGCCGCAATGATGTTGAGGCCGCTCTCGGCCAGCTTGATCCCCCCCAGCTCGGCGTTGTTGCCTTCCAGACGAACCACGACGGGCACCTTGACCCCCACTTCCTTGACCGCACCTATGATGCCTTCCGCGATCATGTCGCAGCGCACGATGCCGCCGAAGATGTTGACCAGCACCGCTTTGACGTTGCTGTCGGAGAGGATGATCTTGAACGCCTCGGTTACGCGCTCCTTGGTGGCGCCGCCGCCGACGTCAAGGAAGTTGGCCGGCTTGCCGCCGTGCAGGTTGACGATGTCCATGGTGCCCATGGCCAGACCTGCGCCGTTGACCATGCAGCCGATGTTGCCATCGAGGGCCACATAGTTGAGCTCCCACTGGGCAGCGTGCGCTTCGCGGGGGTCATCCTGAGACGGGTCGTGCATCTCGCGCAGCTTGGGCTGACGATAGAGGGCGTTGGCGTCGATGTTGATCTTGCCATCCAGGCAGTGCAGGTTGCCCTGCGCGGTGATCACCAGCGGGTTGATCTCCAGCAGCGCGAAGTCGCAGTCGAGGAACATCTGGCCCAGACCCATGAAGATCTTGGTGAACTGTTTGATCTGATCGCCGACCAGACCCAGTTTGAAAGCCAGCTCGCGGGCCTGATAGGGCTGCGGGCCAACCAGCGGGTCCAGGGTGGCCTTGTGGATCAGATGAGGGGTTTCGTGGGCGATCTTCTCGATGTCCACGCCACCTTCGGTAGATGCCATGAAGACCACGCGACGGGAGCCACGGTCAACCACGGCGCCCAGGTAGAGCTCTTTGGCGATGTCGGTGCAGGATTCAACCAGGATCTTGGTGACCGGCTGGCCGTTGGCGTCAGTCTGGTAGGTCACCAGATTCTTGCCCAGCCAGTTCTGGGCGAAGGCACGGATCTCGTCCTTGCTCTTGGCCACTTTCACACCGCCCGCCTTGCCGCGACCACCGGCGTGTACCTGGCATTTGACGACCCAGGTATTGCCGCCAATCTTGTCGGCCGCTTCGGCCGCTTCCTGCGGGGTAGCACAGGCATAACCTTCGGAGACCGGCAGGCCATACTCGGCAAACAGCTGTTTTGCCTGATATTCATGCAGATTCATAGATGCTCTATCCGTGTTGTAGGTATTTCCGTCCGGGGCTCGTGTTTCTCAATCCCCTGTGAGTGGGGGCCTCGGGGGCCCCTCGTTATCTTTCAGTTGGTTGCTCAGACGTCCAGCAGCAGGCGGGTCGGATCTTCCAGCAGCTCCTTGACGGAGACCAGGAA
Source organism: Aeromonas sp. 604176 (assembly GCF_049170755.1). Classification (NCBI taxonomy): domain Bacteria; kingdom Pseudomonadati; phylum Pseudomonadota; class Gammaproteobacteria; order Aeromonadales; family Aeromonadaceae; genus Aeromonas; species Aeromonas sp. 604176. The sequence goes on along the minus strand of NZ_JAAKNE010000023.1, from coordinate 3,984 downwards.
GCCTACCGATTCACGCCCGTCGATGAGACGGTGATCGTAGGAGAGGGCCAGGTACATCATCGGCAGGATCTCGACCTTGCCGTCAACGGCCATCGGGCGATCCTGGATCTTGTGCATGCCCAGAATGGCGCTCTGGGGCGGGTTGATGATCGGGGTGGACATCAGGGAACCGAACACACCACCGTTGGTGATGGTGAAGTTGCCGCCAGTCAGCTCATCCACGGTCAGTTTGCCGTCGCGGCCCTTGCCGGCCAGATCCTTGATGGCCTTCTCGATGTCCGCCAGGCTCATGTTGTCGCAGTCGCGCAGCACTGGAGTCACCAGACCACGGGGGGTGGAGACGGCGATGCTGACGTCGAAGTAGTTGTGGTAGACGATGTCGTCACCATCCAGCCCGGCGTTCACTTCCGGATAGCGCTTGAGGGACTCCACTACCGCCTTCACGTAGAAGGACATGAAGCCGAGCTTGATGCCGTGCTTCTTCTCGAAGATCTCGCCGTACTGCTTGCGCAGATCCATGATGGGCTTCATGTTGACCTCGTTGAAGGTGGTCAGCATGGCGGTGGTGTTTTTCGCTTCCAGCAGACGCTCGGCGATGCGCTTGCGCAGACGGGTCATCGGCACCCGCTTCTCGCTGCGACCGGCCAGCGCGGCAACCGGTGCGACCGGCGCAGCAGCAACCGGAGCGGCTGCGGCAGGCTTGCTCAGCGCCTTGATGTAGGCTTCCACATCATCCTTGGTGATGCGACCACCCTTGCCAGTGCCGGTCAACTTGGCCACGTCGATGTCGTGCTCGCCAATCAGACGGCGCACGGAGGGGCTCAGGCCATCGGCGCCATCATCGGCAACTGCTTCGGCCAGCTTCTCTTTGGTCTCTTCACCGGCTACGGCTGCCGCCTTGATGGTGGCGATCAGCTGGCGGGAGAGGACGGTTGCCCCCTCTGCCTGCAGGATGTCGCCCAGCACGCCAGCTTGCGGTGCCGGCACTTCCAGCACCACCTTGTCGGTTTCGATGTCGACCAGCACTTCATCACGGGCAACCAGATCACCCGGCTTCTTGTGCCAGGTGGCAATGGTGGCATCCGCCACTGATTCCGGCAGGTCCGGTACCTTGATCTCGATAGTCATCTAATCAGTTCCTTGTTACTTCTTGTTCAGGGCTTAGGCCAGAGTAAGGGCATCTTCCACCAAGGCTTTCTGCTGCTTGGCGTGGACGGACATGTAACCAACCGCCGGCGAGGCGGACGCCGGGCGACCGGCATAACGCAGGGTGGCTCCGGTCGGCAGCACGTCATCGTAGTTGTGACGGGTGCAGTACCAGGCACCCTGGTTTTGCGGCTCTTCCTGACACCAGACAAAATCGGTGACGTGGCTGTAATCGGCCAGAATGGCGCGCACTTCCTCTTCCGGGAAGGGGTAGAGCTGTTCGATCCGCACGATCGCCACATCCTTCTGCTCCGCCTTGCGACGGGCTTCGAGCAGGTCGTAATAGACCTTGCCGGAGCAGAAGACCACCCGCTTGACCGCTTTCGGATCCAGCGCGTCGATCTCGCCAATGGCGTTCTGGAAGGTGCCTTCCGCCAGATCTTCGAGCTTGCTCACCGCCAGCGGATGGCGCAGCAGGGATTTGGGCGTCATGACGATGAGCGGACGGCGCATCGGGCGCACTACCTGACGGCGCAGCATGTGGAATACCTGAGCCGGGGTTGAGGGTACGCACACCTGCATGTTGTGCTGGGCGCACATCTGCAGATAACGCTCCAGACGGGCGGAGGAGTGCTCCGGGCCCTGCCCCTCGTAACCGTGCGGCAGCAACATGGTCAGGCCGCACATCCGGCCCCACTTCTGTTCGCCGGAGGAGAGGAACTGGTCGACCACCACCTGAGCGCAGTTGGCGAAGTCACCGAACTGGGCTTCCCAGATGGTGAGGCCGGCCGGCTCGGCGCTGGCGTAGCCATATTCAAAGGCCAGTACCGCGTTCTCGGTCAGTACCGAGTCGTAAATCTCGAACGGCCCCTGCTCGTCGTGCAGGTTGCACAGCGGGGTGTAGGTGCTGGCATCGGTCTGGTTGTGCAGCACGGCGTGGCGGTGGAAGAAGGTGCCACGGCCGGAGTCTTCACCGGTAAAGCGGATGCGGGAACCCTTGTCCACCAGAGTGGCGTAGGCCAGAGTCTCGGCAAAGCCCCAATCCACCAGCTTCTCGCCGGCAGCCATCAGACGGCGGTCTTCGTAAATCTTCTCGACCTGACGCTGCAGCACGTGGGTCGCCGGATACTGGCTCACCCGCTCGCCGAGGCTCTTGAGCTGATCCATTGGCACGGCACTCTCATAGGCCATATTCCAGTCGTGGCCCAGATAAGGGGTCCAGTCGACGGAGTGCAGCTCCATCGGCCGCCACTCCTTGCTTACCCGCTCGCCGCGATCCAGCGCTTCGCGATACTCGTTGACCAGTTCGGTCGCCCGCTCCTGGGCGAGGCTCCCCTCGGCCACCAGCTGATCGGCGTAGATCTTGCGCGGGGTCGGGTGCTGCTTGATCTTCTGGTACATCAAAGGCTGGGTGGCGCTCGGCTCATCCGCTTCGTTGTGACCGTGACGACGGTAGCAGACCAGCTCGATCACCACGTCGCGTTTGAAGGTATTGCGGTAATCCAGTGCAATCTGGGTCACCAGCACCACGGCTTCCGGGTCATCCCCGTTGACGTGCAGCACCGGCGCCTGCACCGCCTTGGCGATGTCGGTGCAATATTCGGTGGAGCGCAGGTCACGGATATAGGAGGTGGTGAAACCAACCTGGTTGTTGATGACGATGCGCACCGTCCCGCCGACACCATAGGCGCGGGTCTGGGACATGTTGAAGGTCTCGGCCACCACGCCCTGACCGGCCATGGCCGAGTCACCGTGAATGGTGATGGGCAACACGCTGGAGCCATCCTTGTCACCGCGACGATCCATGCGGGCACGGACCGAGCCGATGACCACAGGGTTGACGATTTCGAGGTGAGAGGGGTTGAACGCCAGCGCCAGGTGGACGTTGCCACCCGGGGTGGCGAAGTCGGAGGAGAAGCCCATATGGTACTTCACATCACCGGTACCCCAGGATTCGCCATGCTTGCCGGCAAACTCGTCGAACAGATCCTGAGCGCGCTTGCCCAGCACGTTGATCAGCACGTTGAGGCGACCGCGGTGGGCCATACCGATAACGGCCTCTTTGCAGCCCTGCTCACCGGCGCGACGGATCAGCTCCTTGAGCATGGGGATCATGGCGTCGCCACCTTCCAGCGAGAAGCGCTTGGCTCCCGGGAACTTGGCGCCCAGATATTTCTCCAGCCCTTCGGCGGCGGTCAGGCTCTCGAGGAAACGGGTCTTCTCTTCGAGGGTGTAGCTCCCCTTCCCTTCAATGGATTCGAGACGCTGTTGCAGCCAGCGTTTCTCTTCCGTGGAGGTGAGGTGCATGTAGTCGGCGCCAATACTGCCGCAGTAGGTCTTCTTCAGCGAGGCGTAGAGGTCGGAGAGCACCATGGTCTCGCGACCGATGGCGTAGGAGCCCACATTGAAGGTGGCCTCCATATCTGCGCCCTGCAGGTTGTGGAACGCAGGATCCAGTTCGGCAACGGTTTCACGCTGCCACAGGCCCAGCGGGTCCAGATTGGCATTCTGGTGACCACGGAAACGGAAGGCGTTGATCAGCTGCAATACCCGCACCTGCTTGGCATCCACTTGCGGATCGGAGACGGGGGCACTGTAGCGAGAGGGATCCTTGGCCAGACGACGGAAATAATCGCGGACCTGGGAGTGGGGTTGTTCAACCGCATGGCCATTGACCTGGGGCAGCTCGCTAAACAGGCTGCGCCACTCGTCGGACACGGAGTCAGGATTTTCCAGGAAGGATTCGTACAAATCCTCGATATAGCTTGCATTCGCACCAGCCAGGTGAGATGACTCCAACCAGGCCTTCATCACGCCGTTATGCATTTCTATCCCTTG